>JAYRLF010000510.1:0-2453 GCA_041905385.1 Allosphingosinicella sp. | reverse complement strand
CCCGATCCTGCGCCTGGCGTTTGCGAGGCCTTCACGCGCCAGGCCCAGCCGAACGGCGACATCGGCGGCGGGACGATCATCACGGGCCGCACGACCACATTCAATGCCGGCGTCGTCCGCTTCCGGGGCGAGGTCTACAACCTCAATTACAATTTCGCGCTCGCGGACGTCTTCGGCGGTGAGAATCTCGGCAATCTGGAGCTCGCCGTCGAGGCGACCCACACCTCGCTGCTGACAACGTCGGTGACCGGGACGACGTTCAACCGGACCGACAACACGACCGCGAATCCCGACTGGGTGGTGCGGTTCGATGCGCGCTACCGCAACGGACCGGCCCGCTTCACCTACCAGATCGTCTATCTCGACCAGGTGAAGTTCAATGGCACCGCGACGATTGAGAACACGCCGACGCCGATCATCGACGCCAACTGGACCCACAATGCATCGGTCCAATACGAACTCGGCCAGCTGACCCTGCGCGCCGGCGTGAACAACATCTTCGATACGCCGCCGTCCTACCCGGTCATTTCCTATGGCGACATCATCGGCCGGCAATTCTACGTCGGCGCCCGCGTGCGCTTCTGAGCCGAGGATGCGGCGCTCGATCAGCTTCTTCGGATCAGCTCCATCGAGCGCCGCAGCTGAGGTCTAGCATGTCTCCGCTCACGCGCCGGCTTCCGATCGTGGCTGCGTTGCCATTGCTGGCAGCGAGCGCGCACGCTCAGTCCGTCCAGCGCATGTCCGTGACGCTGACGCCTGAGGGCAATGCGGCCGCGATCCGGACGGTGCGCGTCGAGCAGACGCTCCCCGATCTTCGCGGCCGTGCCGGGGCACCCCTGCTTCAGGTGCCGACCCGGATCACGCTGACGCCAGGCCAGCCCTATGATGCCGACGACATCGTCGCCACGGACGACCAGGGTCCGCTCCCGCTGACGATGCGCACCGACCCGGACGATCGCGCGATCCCCGTTCAGTGGCGGACGTTCACGCCGTCGCGCGACACGGTCGGATCCGTCCGCTTGCGCTATCGCGCCACCGTGACGCAGGCGCTCGCGCCGCGCGACCCCGGCCCTTCCTACGATCTGCGCGGGCTGAGCGGTGGCTTCGGCGGCGCCTTCTTCTCATTTCTGCTGCTGCCGCGCGACGCCCAGCAACATGATCTGAGCCTACACTGGGATCTTTCCGGCCTGCCGCCGGGCGGGCGCGGCATGACCACGCGCGGCGAAGGCGATGTCGCCGGCCGATTCGACCTCGGCGACCTGGGGACCTTGTTCCTGCTCGGCGGCCGCATGGGCGCCTTTTCGTCGCCTGACGGCCTGTTCCGAAGCTACTGGATCGGCCGGCCGCCCTTCGATCCGGAGGCCGCGGCGCGGTGGAGCGCCCGCTCCTTCGCGATGCAGCGCGCCTTCTTCCGCGACAGCCAGACCACGCCTTATTACCTGCTGATGCGGCCCTTCCCGCTGCCGCGCGACGGCGGCGGCGCCACGCGCGGCGGCTTCATGCTCGAATATGGCGTCGGCCGGCTGAGCGACGCTGCACGCCGCTTCATGTTCACGCACGAGATCATCCATCATTTCATCGGCATGCTGGAGGGCGATGCGAGCCGGCTGGCCTGGTTCGGCGAAGGCCTTGCGGAATATTACAAGGTGCGGCTTCCGATCCGGCACGGCCTTGCCGACCTGCCGGCAACCGCGGCCGAAATCGGCGTGATGACCAACGCTTATTATATGAGCCCGCTCGTCGCCGCGAGCTACGAGCAGGCGGCCAATGCACGCTGGGCCGGCGGCGAGGCCCAGTCCATCCCCTACAATCGCGGTTTCCTTTATTTCGCCAATCTCGACGCATTGGTCCGCGCGCATTCGGGCGACCGTCGCTCCCTCGACGATCTGGTCCTGGCGATGCTCGAGAGCCGCCGGGCCGGCAGGGGATATTCAGAGGCCCAGTGGCGCGCGCTGCTGCAGGCCGAGCTGGGCCAGGCCGGCATCGACGATTTCGAGAACATGCAGCGCGGCGGGCTGATCGTCCCGCCGAACAATGCGTTCGGCCCCTGTCTCGAGCGGCGTCAGCGCCGCGTCCATCGGCCGGTCCTCGGCTTCGCGGAGAATGCGCTGCTCGTCGAGCCTCATGTGGTCCGCCGGCTGGCACCCGACAGCGCGGCCGCCGCGGCGGGCCTTCGCGAGGGCGATCGGATCGTCTCCTTCACGGGCGCGCGTCCGCGGATCGCGCACAGCGCATCGAACCTCAGGCTCGACCCGCAGCTGCGCCTCGTCGTCGAACGGGGCGGTCGGCGCGAGACGATCGCCTTCTCGACGCAGGGCCCGCTCGTCGACGAATATCATTGGGTGCCGCGCCAGCGCGCCGCGCGCGGCAATTGTTCGTTCTGAAAGGGGAATCATGCGCGTTCGTGTCGGTCAGGTCGTAACGCTGCTCACCCTGCTGCTCGCGGCGATGGT
>JAYRLF010000071.1:12526-13574 GCA_041905385.1 Allosphingosinicella sp. | reverse complement strand
GGCTCTGGCGCGGACGGACTCGCCCTCGGCGAGGACGATCCGCATCTCGCTCTTGCCGGCCTCGAGCCGCACCGCTTCGTCCGGAATCGCCATCTCGACTCCGAATTTCTGGGCTTGCGTGAATGCGCGGCCCATCAGGGCCATGCCTGAAATTCCGGTCGGGAAACCGAGATAATTCTCGATCCGCGACGATGCCCCGGCCTGGCCGCCAAAGGCGCGGCAATCGAGCACGATCGTCGAAAGGCCCTCCGATCCGGCATAGACGGCGGTGGCGAGTCCCGCTGGCCCGGCGCCGACCACGGCGACGTCGTAGAGCCGGTCCGGGTCGATCGCCTGGACCAGCCCGATGCAGCGGCCGAGCGCGGCTTCGGTCGGATTGCGCAGCAATTGGCCGCCGGGGCAGAGCACGATCGGAAGCTGCTCCGGCGTCACCTCGAACCGCTCGACCAGGGTGTGAGCGCAATCATCCTCCTCCGGGTCGAGCTGACTGTGGGGGTGGCCGTTGCGGCGCAGGAAGTTGGTCAGCCGCAGCACGTCGGGATCGCTGGCGTGGCCGACGATGACCGGACCGCCGGCGCCGCTCTCGATCATCCCCATGCGCCGCAGGATCAGCGCCCGCATGATCCGTTCCCCGATCCATGCCTCCGCGGTGAGCAGGGCGCGAAGCCGATCGGGCGGAATGACCAGCAGCTCGGTCTCGCCGACCGCATCACCGTCGACCAGGGTCGGTCGCCCGGACAGTTGCGCGAGCTCGCCCATGAAATTGCCGGGTCCGTGGGTGACGATCGTGCCGGCCGCGCCCTTATGGTCGCGGCGGGTGATCGCGACCGCGCCGGACAGGATGATGAACAGTCCGTGGCCGGTTTCGCCGACCCGGACGATCGCGTCGCCGTCGGAAAAATGCCGGACGGTTCCGAAGCGCCGCACTCTCGCGATCTCGGCGGGCGCCAGGATCGGGAACATCTGGGCGGCGCGCGTATCGTAGAGAGTCGGGGTGGGCTCGGCCATGACCGGTTACCATCTTTGGGGTTGGGACGCGGCCGATTCT
>JAYRLF010000071.1:0-12516 GCA_041905385.1 Allosphingosinicella sp. | reverse complement strand
GGCCGTCAAGTGGCGGCCATGACCGGTCAGCTGTCGATGTCGCGGTTGCGCGTCTCCGGCAGCAGCAGCAGCCCGATCACCACCGTCACGCCGGCGACGACGATCGGATACCACAAGCCCTGATAGGCATCGCCGCTCGCCGCCACCATCGCGAAAGCGATGCTCGGCAGGAAGCCGCCGAACCAGCCATTGCCGATATGATAGGGCAGCGACATCGACGTGTAACGAATCCGGGCCGGAAACAATTCGACGAGCAAGGCGGCGATCGGCCCGTAGACCATCGTCACGTAGAGGACGAGGATGGTGAGGATCAGCACCACCATTACCCGGTCGATCTTCGCCGGATCGGCCCGTGACGGATAGCCGACGTCGGTGAGCGCGGCCTGGGCGGCTTCTTGGAACCGGGTGATCGCCGCGGCGCGATCGGCGCCGGTCAGTCTGTTCGGATCGGGAACGGCGATCTCGGCGGTTCCGATCCGCAGCCGGGCGATGCTGCCGGCCGGCGCCGCCTCATTGGCGTAGGAGATGCCGGCGCGGGCGAGGAACGCCTTGGCGATGTCGCAGCTGCGCGAGTCGAAGCGGTTGCGGCCGATCGGGTCGAACTGGAACGAGCAGTCGCCGGGATCGGCCACCACCGTGACCGGTGCCGCGGCCTGGGCCGTCGCCAGGTCCGGGTTCGCTGCCCGCGACAGCGCCTGGAACAGGGGGAAATAGGTGAGGGCGGCGAGCAGGCAGCCGGCGAGGATGATCGGCTTGCGCCCGATCCGGTCGGACAGCCAGCCGAACAGGATGAAGGCAGGGGTGCCGATCGCCAGCGCGATCGCGATCAGGATGTTGGCGGTCGCCCCGTCGACCTTGAGCATCCGCTCGAGGAAGAAGAGCGCATAGAATTGCCCGGTATACCAGACGACCGCCTGGCCCGCGACCGCGCCGAACAGGGCGATCAGCACGATCCTGGCATTGCCCCAGCGGGCGAAAGCCTCGGTCAGCGGCGCCTTCGAGGTCGTGCCTTCTTCCTTCATCCTGCGGAAGACCGGGCTCTCTTCGAGCTGCAGCCGGATCCACATCGAGATGGCGAGCAGCAGGATCGAGATCAGGAAGGGCAACCGCCAGCCCCAGTCGCTGAACGCCTCCTCGCCAAGCCAGGTGCGGATCCCGATCACGACCAGCAGGGCAGCGAACAGGCCGAGCGTCGCCGTCGTCTGGATGAAGCTGGTATAGAGGCCGCGCCGGTGGTTCGGCGCATGCTCGGCGACATAGGTGGCGGCGCCGCCATATTCGCCGCCGAGCGCGAGGCCCTGGACCAGCCGCAGCACGACCAGCAGGATCGGCGCGGCGACGCCGATCGAGGCATAGCTGGGCAACAGGCCGACGCAGAAGGTCGACAGGCCCATCAGGCCCATCGTCACCAGGAAGGTGTTCTTGCGGCCGACCAGGTCGCCGATCCGGCCGAACAGGATCGCCCCGAAAGGTCGAACCGCGAAGCCGGCGGCGAAGGCGGCGAGGGCGAAGATGAAGCCGGTGGTTTCGTTGACCCCGGAGAAGAAGCGCGCCGAGATGATCGTGGCGAGCAGGCCATAGAGGTAGAAATCGTACCACTCGAACACGGTGCCGAGCGAGGAAGCGGTGATGACCAGCTTCTCGCTCTGCGTCGCCTCATGATGCTTCGGCGGATCCGCCGACTGTTCCGCCGTCGCCATTCAAATCCCCTTTTGGGGCCATGATGGCGTTGCCGCGCAGCCGCGGCAAGAGCGGGGCCGGGCCTTGGACTTGCCCTATCGCCGGTCGAAGAAGGCCGGCCCCGGCCGCGCCGGCGGGTGCTCGCGGCCATTTGACCAGGCGTCGTCCAGCGGCATGTGCTGGCCGCCGCCGGAGAGGGTCGACACGACCTGTTCAAAGCTCCCTTCGACCGCAATTTGGCGGCCGCCGCAGAAGATGTCGGTGAAGGCGCCCGCCGATCGCACATCCGTGACGAGGTCGGCGTTGATCGCGACCTTTCCGGCCGCGCCACCCCGCTTGAACATGATCAGCTTGGCCATCCGACGCTCCTTTTCTGCTGGGGTGAGCCCTTGGCCATCGGCGGCGAACGTGAAACTTGGGTTGCCGATCAGGGTTACCGCCGCGCTTCCGATGAATTCGCGATCTTCGGTCGTTTGCAGACGCGATGCTGCCGCTCGTCGAACCGATTCTGGACAGGCCGGCGCCGCGTTCCGCAACCTGCGCCATGGTGGCTCGCGAATGGGAGGACGCCGAAATGAAGCGCACCTTGATCGCCTGCGCCATGCTGGCTGCGGCCGGCGCCGCGTCCGCCCAGGCGCCGGCGCCGCCCCCATGTGCTGCGCCCGAATTCCGACAGCTCGATTTCTGGGTCGGCCATTGGGACGCCGAGTTCACCAATCCGGACGGGACGATCGGCCGGGGGGTCAATCGCATCACCCGCAACGAATATGGCGACTGCGTGATCGCCGAATATTTCCGGCAGCCCGGCGCGGGGCCGGGCGGCAGCGATTTCCTGGGCGCGTCCTATTCGACCTATGACCGACCGACCCGGAGCTGGCGGCAGATGTGGGTCGACAATCAGGGTGGGCTGTTCGACCTGCGGGGCGGGCCGGTCAGCGGCCAGCGTCACAGCTTCGAGCTGGTCAATATCGAGCCGCGCGGCAATCCGCCGCGCGTGATGCGGATGATCTGGGAGGACGTGACCCAGGACGCCTTCGTCTGGCGCTGGCAGGCGCAACAGGCGGACGGCGAGTGGCGCGATCAGTGGGTGATCCGCTATCGGCGGCGCCCGGCCGAGACGGCCCCCTAGCTCCTGCGACGATAAGGCACGAACTCGCCGAGGACGATCGCGCCGCGGAACGCTCGGCTATAGGGGTCCTGCGTCCGCACCGGGTCGCCGCGGCAGAGCCGTGTCGAGGCCGAGCGGTTGACGATCAGATCGTCATTGTCGAGCCGAGTAGCGCCGGCACGCGGGCGGTTGACATAGAGCGTATCGCCGATCCGGTAGAGGATGGCCGTCCCGTCGACGATCGTGCTCGAACGCACCCGCGAAAGGGCGATGCACTGGACCGGCGCGCCGGGATTGCGACCCTCGATGGCCTGCTCGAGCCCGGTCTCGCCCGACCAGGGTTGCGCGGCGAGCGGAGTCGCGGCGATCAGCAGGGATGTGCTCAGCGTGGAGATGCGGATTTTCATGGCGAAGCCTTTCCGAGAGGCGAGCACCATAGCATCGCTCGCCTCGCTCCGCTTCAACGAACGAGACGGCGTCCGGCTGCATCAGGACCGCCTGCTGGACTATCGCCCCTCCTCGACCTGCGCGTTGGCGGCCTGGTTGAGGGCGTTGTCGGCGGCCGCATCCGGATCGGCCACAGTGCCTTCCTCGATCGCGTCGGCGGTGTTCTCGAGCACCTCGGCCGCGGCCGGCGTGCTCTGCTCGGCGGCATTTTCAAGCTGATCAGCCTTGTTCTCCGCGGGCGTCGGGCTGCCGCAGCCGACGATCGCGAGCAGGCTGGGCCCGAGAAAGAAGAGGAGGCGCGTCATCGTCGTTCCTTGTCTGCGGGCGTTCGCCACACAACTCTTCTGGGCGCGCTTGGGTCCATCGGGCGGACAATGGCCGGCAGGTTGCGCGGCGGGCACAGTCGGATAGGATCGCGCTCGTCATGACCTTGGCGCCGATCCCGCTCTTCTCCTATGGCACGCTCCAGCTGGAAAGCGTGCAGCTGAGCCAGTTCGGGATCCGGCTCGACGGCGAGCCGGATGCCGTTGTCGGCTATCGCCGGTCGGAGATCGAGATCGCGGACGTGGAGACCGTGGCCCTCAGCGGCACCAGCATCCACGCGATCCTGGTCGAGACCGGCGATCCGCTCGACCAGGTCGAGGGCACCCTCTTCCACGTTTCGGCCGAGCAGCTCGATGCCGCCGACGAATATGAAGTCAGCGATTATAAGAGGGTGGAGGTGAAGCTCAGGTCCGGTCGCTCGGCCTGGGCCTATGTCCAGGCCTAGAGCATCGTGCGAAAAAAGTGGGAACCGGTTTTTCGCAATAACGATGCGAAAACAAACACCTAGAGCAACGGGTTCGATTCACAAATCGCGCACGGTGCTCTAGGGTCTGGACCCTAAAGTTCGTCCGAAGCCGAGTCGGCCGCCTCTTCGGGCCGTGACTTGAACATGTCGATCTGTTGGCGATGGCGGGACTCGCGGCGGCGGCGGCGGTGACCGGCGCGATCGCGCGCCGCGCCGACCGTGCCGGCGACGATCCAGATCCCGATGACCAGGACGACGATGATAGCGAGCAACATCGCGATCGTGCCAAGCATGCCCATGGCGACAGCATTGCGCGCGGATCAGACCGGGCTCAACGACTCCTATAATGATTATAACCAACATATGGCGCCGGCCGGCGCCCTTTCAGGTCTCGCCCGCCGCCGCCTGCAGCAGGTCCTGCGCGCCGAACGGCTTTTGCAGTATGATCACGCTCGACGGCAGCGTTTCCGGCGCGGCCTGATCACTGTCCTCGCCCGAGGCAAGGATGATGCGCAGGTCGGGGCGCGACCGGGCCGCGATTCCGAGCAGCGCGCCCGGCCGCAATTCCGCAGGCGTCAGTTCGCTGATCAGCACGTCAAGCTGCCGGGCGGGATCCGCGAGCAGTCCGAGCGCTTCGCGAGGGCCGGCAAAGGAATGGACCGTCGCGCCAGCCCGCTCGAGCGTCTCGACGACCAGTCGGCGCACCGTTTCCTCGCGCTCGATCACCATGATGTGGAGGCCGGCGACCGATCCTCCCGGCGCCGGATGCGGCTCGCCCGATTTGTGCTTCTTGCGCTTCGGCGTGATCGGTACCAGCAGGGTGATCGTGGTGCCCTCGCCAGGCCGGCTTTCGGCCCAGATGAAGCCGCCGCCCTGCTTGACGATGCCGAATACGGTCGAAAGGCCAAGGCCGGTGCCCATGCCGGCCGGCTTGGTGGTGAAGAATGGCTCGAACGCCAGTGCCGCGACCTCGGGCGACATGCCCATGCCGTCGTCGGCCACGGAGAGTTGCGCATATTGGCCCGGCTGGACGAAGGCCGGAACCGTTTCGTCCTCGGCCAGGACCGCCTTGAGGCCGGTCGAGATGCGGACCTGGCCGCCGTCGCCGATCGCATCGCGGGCATTGACGACGAGGTTGACCAGCACCTGCTCGAGTTGGCCCGGATCGGCATAGACGGGAAGCGGCTCCGCCGCGCGATCGATGGCCAGATGGATCGTCTCGCGCAGCAGCAGCCGCAGCATCGGTTCGAGTCCGGAGACCAGCTCGCCGAGATCGACCACCGCAAGATGGCGGATCTCCCGGCGCGAGAAGGTGAGCAGTTGGCGGGTTAGGCCTTGCGCGCGCTCGGCGATCTGCCGGATCTCCCGGACGAATTGCGCGCTCGCGCAATCCTCCTGCAATTCCGCCTGGGCGAGGTCCGAATAGCCGAACACCGCCGTCAGGATGTTGTTGAAATCGTGCGCGACCCCGCCCGCGAGGCGGCCGAGCGACTCCATTTTCTGCGCATGCTGGAGTTGCTCTTCGAGCCGGACCCGGTCGCTGATGTCGCGGGTGACGGACAGGACATGAGCCTTGCCTTCATAGTCGACCAGCCTTGCCGACGATTCCAGCCACCGCCAGCTTCCGTTTGCGTGGCGATGGCGGAAACGCTGTGTCACGTTCTTGCCGGCGATGACCTTTTCGCGCGCCTCCATCGTGGCGGCGAAATCGTCGGGATGGATCCCCGCATAAGGCTTCGGGTCGGTTTCGCCGATCAGCCGCATGTTGGACGGACTGACGTAGACGCGGCTGCCGTCCAGCGCGTTGAGCGAGATGACGTCGTTCATATTCTCGGTGAGGAAGCGATAATGCTGCTCGCTCCGGGCCAGGCGCGCATTGACCGCCTCGAGCTCCGCGGTCCGCTGCGCGACGCGCTTCTCCAGTTCGGCATTTCGCCGGGCCGCCTGCTCGCGAGCGCCGACATGGGATGTCGTTTCCATGACCTGCCAGGCGCTGCGGCGGCGCGCGATCGCGAATTGGTGGGTCTCGGCGATCTCGAGCACGTCCGCTCCGAGCGAGCCAAGCAAGGGATAGGTGCACAGGCCGAGCACCCGCTCGCCTTCGAAGGTGCGGTCTATTCCGGCTTCATAGGCATGGAACTGGTCCCAAAGCTCCCGATTGAGCCAGGCCTTGTTGCAATGGGCCCGCAGGCCGATGAAGCCGCGCGCCAATGCGGCTGCAAGCGTCTCGTGCCACTTGGCGATGATCCGGTCCGCATCGAATTGCTCGCCGATCAGGTGCCAGCGCTCGCTCGACAGGATCTCGATCTGGCCTGCCGCCGCAAATTGGTCGAATTCGGGAATTGCGCCGCGGAGCGCTTCGCGGACAGCGTCGTGGCCGAGCTCGCTTTCGAGCCACATGCAATATTCGCCATCCTCGAGCCCGGCGCGAATGAATGGAATGGCGATTTCGAGCAGGTCCCGCTCATTCTCGTAGAACAGACAGAAATGCGACCCCCAGGGGACGTCGCCAAGCGGCTCCAGACCGCTCCGTCGAAGCGCGGGAACCGGCGCTATCCGGTCGGCCCTGGCTGCCATAAAATCTCCCACCACTGCGTCGACGGGGCGCTTGCGTTTCGAACCCGTATCAACCGCCGAAGCAGGGCGACGTTCCGCTGCCGCGCGGCCCGGATGACCAACGAATTTATTCCATTTCGGAAGCATCGAAGCGGTGATGGGCGTCAGGGCGCGGGCGCCCGAAGCCATCGGCGTCAATCGGCATTTTCCGCCTCGAACCGCTGCACCTTGCGATGGCCGCACCACAGCTCGAGCGGCTCGTCGCCGACGCGGCCGGCAGCAAGGTCGCGTGCCGCTTCGTCGCTCGAAGCGTCAAGTTCTTCAAAGCGTTCGATGTGGCCGCTGAAACGGTTCATGAAGTATAGCCGGTAGTACGCCATAAGCCCGCTCCCCGGGGCCGTTGAAGACAGGCGCAACTGTCAGCTTCGAGCGACTCGAAGCATGCTTGTCGAAATCTAGCATGAATCTCGGAAATCCCTGCGGGAATTGTTGGGATACGGAGCAGCTTGGCGGGTCGGGCGTTGGTGTTGTGAAAGCATTGCAAGATGGACGCCGAAAGCAGAATCGCGCTGGTCGATGACGATCCGGGAGTTCGTGACGCGACCGCCGCGATGCTCGAGCGCGACGGCCATCAGGTCGTACGGTTCGACTGCGGCGAGTCGTTTCTCGATGCGCTGCCTGGTCGGACATTCGACGTCATCCTGCTCGACATCAGGATGCCGGGGATGAGCGGCATCGACGTGCTGCGCGCGCTCGCTTCGGGCGCGAAGGAGGTGCCGGTGATCGTCCTCACCGGCCATGGCGACGTGCCGATCGCCGTCGAGGCGATGAAGCTCGGCGCCGTCGATTTCCTTGAAAAGCCCTATCCCTCGTCGTTGCTGTTCCGCTCGGTCCGCGAGGCGCTTGCCGCCCGCCGGACGAAGGCGCCGAATGACGCGGCACCGGACCATAAGGAAGCGATCGCCGGCCTGACCCAACGCCAGCGCGACGTGCTCGGCGGCATCGCCGCCGGCAAGCCCAACAAGATCATCGCCTATGAGCTCGGCCTCAGCACCCGCACAGTCGAGGCCTATCGCGCGCGCCTGTTCGAGCGGCTGGGCGTGCGCAGCACGGCCGAGGCAGTGCGCGCCGCGATCAGCGGTGGGATCGTCTGATCTACAATCGGTTCAACGGCACCTTGAGATAGCTGGTGCCATTCTCGTCCGGCTCCGGAAAATGGCCGGCCCGCATGTTGACCTGGATCGAAGGCAGCAGCAGCCGCGGCGTGCACAAGGTCGCGTCGCGCGCCTCGCGCATCGCAACGAACGCCTCTTCGTCGACGCCGTCGCGGACATGAAGATTGTCGCTCCGCTCCGCCGCGACATTGGTCTCCCAGGCGAAGACGTCGCGGCCGGGCGCCTTATAATCGTGGCAGAGGAAAAGCCGGGTCCGGCCGGGCAGCGCCAACAGGCGCCGGATCGATCGATAAAGGCGGCGAGCGTCGCCGCCCGGAAAGTCGGCCCGAGCCGTGCCATAGTCCGGCATGAACAAGGTGTCGCCGATGAAGGCGGCGTCGCCGATCACGAACGCGATGTCCGCCGGCGTATGGCCCGGCACGTGCAGGGCGATAGCCTGCAGCCCTCCGATCGGGAGGCAGTCGCCGTCGGACAAGAGCTGATCGAATTGCGATCCGTCGCGGGCGAAGTCGGCACCTTCATTGAAGATCTTCCCGAACGCCGCCTGGACGGCCAAGATCTCGCGGCCGATCGCGATCCGCCCGCCGAGACGCTGTTGGAGGTAGGGCGCGGCGGACAGGTGATCGGCATGGACGTGGGTCTCGATCAGCCATTCGACGCTCAGGCCTTCATATTCGACGAAGGCGATGATGTTGTCGGCCGACACGGTCGATGTGCGCCCGGCCGCGGCATCGAAATCGAGCACGGAATCGATCACCGCCGCGGCCTTGCTGCCCGCGTCCCAGACGACGTGGGTCGCGGTATAGGTCGCCTCGTCGAAGAAGGTCCGCACCGCCGGGACCGGGGCTTGCCTGCGCAGCGCAGCTTCCACCTGCGCGAGCGCCTGGTCGAGATGGGGATCGGGCGCCATGTTGATCGACCCCATCGCAACAGGCGCCGCGCCCGGCGTCAAGCCCGAGGTGCTTTTCCGGTTGTTGCTGGCGCAGCTCCCGCGTCAGCGGGAATTAAAACGTCACCCGCGCCGTGATCCGGAAATCGCGGCCGGAAAGCGGCGCATAATCCTTGAGCAGGCTGGCGTGGCGCCGCGCCTCGACGTCGAAGATATTGTTCGCCGACAGCGTGATTGTGCTGTCATTGTCGGCGCCGAGTGGGTGGAATGCGATCGACGCGTTGACCAGGGTAAAGCCCGGCGTCTCGGTCTCGAGCGCGGCGACGCGGTCCTGGCGGGTGACCCGTTCGACTTCGACCCGGCCGTTCACATTCTCGGATTGCGCCTCGAGCCCGGCCAGCAGGCGGAAAGGCGGGATCCGCGGCGCGGGACCGACCCCGTCGACCGTGGCGCGGACATAGTCGGCGACGAGATCGGCATAGAGCGTGACGCCGCCGATCCGGGCGAACCGGGCCGAAGCCTCGAGCTCGACGCCGAAATAGCGCGCATCGCCCTGCAGGTATTGATAGACCGGCAGCCCGTCCTCGATGTCGCCGGTCGCCTGCTGGTAGATGTAATTGTCGAACCAGCTTTGGAAGACCGAGGCGGCCAGGCTGAAGCCGTCCCAACTGCCGCGCAGCGTGCCTTCCAGTCCCCAGCTCTTCTCGATCCCGAGGTCCGGATCGCCGACCTCGAATGCCTGGGTGCCGGCATGCGGGCCGTTGGCGAACAGCTCCTCCGCCGACGGCGCACGCTGCGCATGCGACGCGTTGACGCCGATCCGGATGCCGCCGCCGAGCGCGTAGCTGCCGCCGACCGAAGCCGAGACCGTGTCGAACGACCGGCGCAGCGCCGGATTGCCGATGTCCGCATCGGCGTCGGCGCGCAGCCGACTATGCTCGTAGCGCGCCCCGGCCTCGGCCTTGAAGTCGCCGAAGTTGAACGTCTGCAGCGTGAACAGGCCATATTGCCGGGTCGTATTGGCGGGCAGAAACTTCTCCTCGCCCTCGACATCGAAATCTCGGCTGAAGAACTGAGCGCCGAAACCGCCGCCCCAGGCCCCGCGCCGATTCTGGGTCGCTTCGATCCGCGCCTCCAGTCCGTCATTGCGGAAGGTGGTCCCGATCTCGCCCGTCTCCTCGAGTTCGAAATGGCGATAATCTGACAGACCGCCGCGAAAACGGACGGTGTCGATCCAGCCGTCGCCCAGTTCGAATTCGGCGCGGGCGTCGACCCGGGTCTGGGCGATGTCGAGCCGAACTTCCTCGGCTTCCTCCCCGGGCTCGATCGCATAGCGGACCGGAACGCCGTAGAGGCTGTCGTAGCGGCTGACCGAAAGGCCGACATTGTTGCCGCCGTCGACCCAGGCGACGCCACCGGCCACTTCCCAGGTGCGGGCGGCGCTGTTCGGCAGCCGGCCGCGCAGATCGGCGAGCGCGGCGATCTCAGGATCGGCGCTGGCCGCAGCCTCGGCGCGCAGCTCCCGGCTGAGCACGAAGCCGCCAATCTCGAGATCGTTGGTCTTGGTATAATTGCCGTCGACGTGGAGGACGAAATGGCCGCCGACCGGAACGTCGACGGCGGCATTGGCCGAGCGTTCGTCGGCGGCCGAGCCGTAGGTCAGGATTCCGTCGACATGGATTCCGTCCGGCATTCGGCGGGGGATGCGCGCATCGATGACGTTGACGACGCCGCCGATCGCCGCCGATCCGAACAGGAGCGCGCCTGGACCGCGCAGCACCTCGATCCGCTCCGCGGTCAGCGGGTTGATCGACACGGCATGGTCGACGCTGGTGTTGGAGACGTCGAGGCTGCCGATGCCGTCGGTGAGGATGCGGACGCGATCGCCCTGGAAGCCGCGCAGCACCGGCCGCGAGGCGTTCGGCCCGAACGAGGTCGCCGACACGCCCGGCTGCTGCGCCAGCGTCTCGCCGATCGTCGGGCGGAGATCGCGGGCAAGCTCGTCGCCGCTCACCACCGACGTGCCCGACAAGATGTCGTTGGCGTCCCGGCGGAAGCCGGTGACGACGATATTCTGGTCCTCCTCGTGGAAATGCGGCGCGCGGCGCGCGGCGGCCCCCGATCGCTGCGTCGCTGCCGGATCGGCCTGCGCCTGGTCGTCGGCATTGCCTGCGGCCGCACTGTCGGCGGCAGGCGTGTCGGCGACGGCGCTGTCAGTGGTCTGGGCGAAGGCTGTCTGGGGGAGGGCCAAAGCGGCGGCGCCGGCAAGCAGGATCGGTCTCAGCAAAGGAAAATGACCTTTTCAGATTCAGGGGCTGATGGGTCGGTATGTTATATCACGCCGAATTGCATGTTATATCGGAACGGCTGATCGTCCGTCCGCTTCGCTTCGTCGCGTAGAAGCGAAGGGTTTGCCCTGCGATGAACGTTAGGCTGTGACCAACGACATACTGCGACAAATTTAGCACCCGGCCGACAAATTTGAACGACAGGCGCCTGCCACAAGCCCGTGATCGATCCATCCACCTTGGGAGTTCCCGCCATGAACCTCACTGCATTCCTGGTCTCCGCCGCCGCGACCGCGGCCGCCGGAGTCGCCATTGCCCAGCCGGCCCAGCATCCGATGGGCGATCCGAACGCCGACATGACCCGCCAGCAGGTGATCGAGCGAGTCGATCGCCATTTCCAGCAGCTCGACGCGGACAATGACGGCCGTTTCACCCGCGAGGAGGCGCAAGCCCAGCGCGCGCGGATGCGCGCCGAACATGCTGGCCGCGCCTTCGATCGGCTCGACGCCAATGACGACGGCGCAATCAGCCGCGAAGAATTCGCCCAGCATCGCGCCGGCCGGGCCGAGCGTCGCGCCGAACGCGGCGGCGAGGGCATGCGCGGCGGCCATCACCGCCGCATGATGATGGCCCATCGCGGCGGTTCGGGCGGCCCGATGATGGGCGGCCGCCTGTTCGGCGAGCAAGGCTTCGTCACCCGCGACCAGCTGCGCGAGCGGGCGCTCGCCCATTTCGACCGGCTCGACGCCGACCGCAACGGCACCGTCACCGCCGAGGAGCGTCGCCAGGCGCATGGCCGGATGCGCGGCCGCCGGCATGGCGGCGATGCGCAGTCGGACGGCTGACGCCGTCTGGCCGCGCCTTGAATTGCCGTGACTGGAAAGGCGGTCCCTTCGGGCCGCCTTTTCTTCATCCTGAAAACACAGGATTGTTTGATCTTGTTTAATTCCTTCTGATAGGATCCGTGGCACATTGCAGCTGTCGTCACGGCCAAGACAGGGGGGGTGTGGCCTGGCTTATTATCGCCTCTACATGCTCGGCAGCGAGAACGGGCGCTTCATCGGCTTCGAGGAGATCGAGGCGGCCGACGATGTCGAGGCAGTCCACCTCGCCGAGCGTCACGTCGGGCCGAAGCCGCTCGAACTGTGGTGCGGCAAGCGCAAGGTGAAGAGTTTTCCCGCGGGGACCTAGCAAACTGGCGTGGATCAGGCCCCGCTTTTCGCGACCAGCATCCGCGCGATCAGCCCGCCTTCGCGCCGGTTCTCGAGCTCGAGTCGACCGCCATGGGCGGTCGCCGCGGCGCGGGCGAGGGTGAGGCCAAGTCCGGCGCCGCCGGTCTCGCGGCTGCGCGAGGGCTCGAGCCGGTAGAAGGGCTCCATCACCTGGGCGATCTCTTCGTCGGGAATGCCCGGTCCGTCATCCTCGATCTCGATCGCCAGCATGTCGCCGGCGGCGCGCACCGCGACCCGGGCGCCGCCGCCATATTTGACACCATTCTCGATCAGATTGCGGACTGCGCGCCGCAGCAGATGGGGCTGGATCTGGGCGCTGTGCCGCCCTTCGCTGACCATCTCGACCTCGTG
>JAYRLF010000070.1:0-13603 GCA_041905385.1 Allosphingosinicella sp. | reverse complement strand
TGCCGGAGCGCGAGGTCGCCGCCTATCACCCGGGCGTGCGGGTCCGCTTCGCCTTCGACGGCTGCCGCGGCCCGCTCGAGGCCACCATCGCCTTCGTCAGCCCGCGTCCCGAATTCACGCCGCCGGTGATCTACAGCCGCGGCTCGCGCGACCGGCTCGTCTTCATGGTCGAGGCGCGGCCGGCCGATGGCGCTGCTTTGGTGCCCGGCCTACCGGTCGACGTCTATCCAATCGGCACGCGGCCGTGACCGCCGCGATCGACGTCCAGGGCCTCAACAAGTCGTTCGGCGGCCGCCGCGTCGTCCAGGATTTCTCGATCCGGGTCGAGACCGGCCGGATCACGGGATTCCTCGGGCCCAACGGCTCGGGCAAGACGACCACCTTGCGGATGCTGTGCGGCCTGCTCACCCCGGACAGCGGCAGCGGCACCGCGCTCGGCTTCGATCTGCTGACCGAGAGCTGGGAGATCAAGCTGCGCACCGGCTACATGACCCAGAAATTCTCGCTCTACGAGGATCTGACGGTCGAGGAGAATCTCGCCTTCAGCGCCCGCATCCGCAGCCTCGACCGGCGTCGCGAGCGGGTCGATGCTGCGCTCGAGAAGCTTGGTCTCACCGAGCGGCGGCGCCAGATATCGGGGACATTGTCGGGCGGCTGGAAGCAACGCCTGGCGCTCGCGGTCGCGACCCTGCACGAGCCGCAACTGCTCCTGCTCGACGAGCCCACCGCCGGCGTCGACCCGCAGGCGCGGCGCGGCTTCTGGGACGAGATCCACGCGCTCGCCGCGACCGGGCTCACCGTGCTGGTCTCGACCCATTATATGGATGAGGCCGAGCGCTGCCACGACATCGCCTATATCGCCTATGGCAAATTGCTCGCGCGCGGCACCGCCGACGAGGTGATCGACGGTGCGAAGCTGTTCACCTGGCGCGGCGAAGGGCCTGGTGTCGATCGGATCGCGCCCGACCTGCGCCGCAATCCGGCGGTCGAGATGGCCGCGCCCTTCGGCCTCGCGCTCCATGTCAGCGGCAGCGACGCGGCCGCGCTGGAAAGGGCGCTCGCACCCTATCGAAAGTCGCCGTTCCGCTGGACCGAGACCGATCCCACGCTCGAGGACGTGTTCATCCACCTGATGAGCGGCGTGCAGGACAATTTCCAATGAGCACGCGGCCGGCTGCACGGAATGGACAGGCGCTGTCCTTCGACCGGATGGGGGCGGTGCTGGTCAAGGAATTCATCCAGCTGACCCGCGACCGGCTGACATATGCGCTGATCCTGGTCGTGCCGGTGATCCAGATGCTGCTGTTCGGCTATGCGATCAACACCGATCCGCGCCATTTGCCGGCGGCCGTGCTGGTCCAGGAGAACAGCGTCTTCGCCCGTTCGGTCGTGGCCGCGCTCGGCAACAGCTCCTATTTCGACATCGTCCGCCAGGCGCGCACGCCGGCCGAGCTCGACCAGCTCGTCCGCACCGGCCAGGTCCAGTTCGCGATCACCATACCGGGCGACTTCACCCGCCGCGTCGTCCGCGGCGACAATGCCCAGATATTGATCGAGGCCGACGCCACCGATCCGACCGCCACGGGCAGCGCGCTGGCTGCCCTGTCGCGGCTGCCGCAGGAGGCGCTGCGCCATGACCTCACCGGCGCCGCCGCGCTGCGGCCTGCCGACCCGTCGCAGCCGTTCGAGGTGGTGATCCACCGCCGCTACAATCCCGAGAACATCACTGCCTACAATATCGTCCCCGGCCTGCTCGGCGTCGTGCTGACGCTGACCCTGGTGATGATGACCGCGATCGGCGTCACCCGCGAACAGGAGCGCGGGACGATGGAGGGCCTACTCGCGACCCCGGTCCAGCCGCTCGAGGTGATGATCGGCAAGCTCGCGCCGTTCGTCATCGTCGGCATGATCCAGACGACGGTGATCCTGCTGGTCGCGCGGCTGCTGTTCGGCGTGCCGATGGCCGGCGGCTGGGGCGGCCTCGTCCTCGGCGTCACCCTGTTCATCATCGGCTCGCTCGGGCTCGGCTTCCTGATCTCGACCCTGACCCGGACCCAGCTCCAGGCGATGCAGCTGTCGGTCTTCTACCTGCTGCCTTCGATCCTGCTGTCCGGCTTCATGTTCCCGTTCCGCGGCATGCCGGAATGGGCGCAATGGCTCGGCACCTTCATCCCGGTCACCCATTTCCTGCGGATCGTCCGCGGCGCTCTGCTCAAGGGACAGGGTATCGCCGACATGATGCCGAGCCTGCTGGCGCTGGCAGTGTTCGTGTTCGCCGTCGCGGCGCTGGCGCTGGCGCGGTACCGGACGACGCTGGACTAGGCCGGCAGGCTCGCGCCGACCAGCAGCATGCCTTCCTGCTCGTCGGCGACCTGGATTGCGCCCTGCCCTTCCTGGACCAGGCTGTGGACCAGCCAGGCTGCGGCGGCGCGCGGGGCGACCTCGTCCTCGCTGGTCTCGCCGATTAGAACCTTCTTCAGTTCCGGGTCGAGCACGATCCGTGGGCCCTCGGCGCGGACGACGATGTCGAGGCCTGACTCGTGCTTCTCGGCGCCGATGTCGAGGCTGCCGCCGCGGACCAGCGCGTCGCCGGCGATCAGGACGATGTTGAGCAGCACCTTCAGCGCCGCCTTGCTGACCGTCGGCTCGTCGATCATCCAGCCGAGCCGGATTCGGCCGTCGCCGCCGAACAGGCCCTCGATCGCGGCGCGCGCCTCGCGCGTGTCGACCTCATCGCCGAAGCCGCCGGCGGCGCCGAAGGCCAGGCGGAAGAATTTGAGCTTGTTGGCCGAGGCGCGCGCGCTCTCGGCAAGCAGATCGAGGCAGCGCGCGCGCATCTCCGGATCGTGCTCGTCGGCGAGCAGCTCGATGCCGTTGTTGAGCGCGCCGACGGGGGACAACAGGTCGTGGCAAAGGCGCGAGCAGAGCAGACTGGCGAATTCGTGTGATTTCATTCCGCTGAGCCCTGTTCTTGCCTTCCCGTCCCTATAGGCTTGGCGGATTCCTGCTTGCAAGGGACACGTCGGCGCGTCGAACATCGCGGCACGCCCGCACGCCGACGGGCGAAGGAGCGTCAGTGGACCGGAAATTGCGCAAGATACTGATCGGCCTGGCGCAGCGGGATGCGGCGGTCCGGAACCGGCTCGCCGCCGACGGCTCACTCTACGACGGCTATCATCCCGAGATGGAGGCGGTGCACGTACAGAATGCCGCGAGCCTCGACGAGATATTGGCCGTTCATGGCTGGCCGGGGCCGGACCTTGTCGGCGAGGACGGCAGCGAGGCCGCGTGGATCGTCGCCCAGCACGCCATCGGCCAGCCCGATTTCCAGCGGCGCTGTCTCGTTATGCTCGAGGATGCGGCCCGGAATGGCGGAATCCCCACCTGGCAGCCCGCTTATCTCGCCGACCGGATCCGCGCCTTCGAAGGGCGGCCCCAAATCTATGGCACCCAGTTCGACTGGGACGAGGACGGCATGATGTCGCCGCTGCCGATCGAGGATCCGGCCGGAGTCGACTCCCGCCGGGCCGAGATCGGCCTGCCGCCGCTGGCCGAGACCATATGCAGCCACCGTCTGCAGAGCGAACGGGAACCGCGCCCTGCCGACCCCGAGGCACGCAAGCGCGAGGCGCATGATTGGGCGGTGAAAGTCGGCTGGCGGACCCCGTAACGACCTTGAAATTCGCGGAATCGTCCCCATCTCCAGCTTCGGATGTCGGGGGGACATACAATCATTCAGGCTCGGATCGCTGAGGACGCCGTGGACTGGCGTCTCGACCGGGCGCTCGCGGCCGCCGTTCCGACCCTGTCGCGCGAGCGATTGAAGGCGCTGATCGGCAGCGGCGCCGTGATCGGCCCCAAGGGCGACCTGGTCCGCGATCCCGCGGTGAAGGCGGTTCCCGGCGGCCTCTACGAAGTCTCGGTTCCCGAGCCGAGGCCGGCCCATAATGAGGCGCAGGCGATCGCGCTCGAGATCGTTCACGAGGACGAGCATCTGCTCGTCGTCGACAAGCCGGCCGGCATGGTGGTTCATCCGGCCGCCGGCAATCTCGACGGCACGCTGGTCAATGCGTTGCTACACCATTGCGCCGGACGGCTGTCCGGCATCGGCGGCGTCGCCCGGCCGGGCATCGTCCACCGGATCGACAAGGACACGTCGGGACTGATCGTGGTCGCGAAGACCGATGTCGCCCATGAGGGGCTGGCGGCGCAGTTCGCACGCCATAGCATCGATCGCCGCTATCTCGCGATCGTGGCGGGGCTACCGGTTCCGCCGAGCGGCACGGTCGACGCGCCGCTCGCCCGGTCCGCTGCGAATCGCAAGAAGATGGCGATCGTCGGCGAAGGGCGCGGCAAAAGGGCGGTGACCCACTACCGAATCGTCCAGCCGCTGCGCGACGCGGCCCTGGTCGAATGCCGGCTCGAAACGGGACGGACCCACCAGGTACGCGTCCATATGGCCTCGATCGGCCACCCATTGCTCGGCGACCCGGTCTATGGCCGGACCCGCGCCTCCCATAGGGAGATACTGAAAAGGCTCGATTTTCACCGCCAGGCCCTGCACGCGGCGCGGCTTGGCTTCATCCATCCGGTTTCGAAAGAAAACTTATCCTTTGAAAGTGCCCTTCCATCTGATATTCAGGAACTGTTCGGGGCGCTTACCGTATAGAAATCTAGTGCCGGCATCGATCAAAGGCAGTAGGGCCGGCACGCAGGGAGAATGTGAGAAGTACGATGGCAGGTAGAAATGTCCCGGCGACGATCCCCGCGACCGGCGGTGAGGCTGGCCTCAACCGCTATCTCTCGGAGATCAAGAAGTTCCCGATCCTCACGCCGGAAGAAGAATATATGCTGGCGAAGCGCTGGACCGAGCATCAGGACACCGATGCGGCGGCCCGGCTCGTCAACTCGCACCTTCGGCTCGTCGCGAAGATCGCGATGGGCTATCGCGGCTATGGCCTGCCGCTCTCCGAGCTCATCTCCGAGGGCAATATCGGCCTGATGCAGGGCGTGAAGAAGTTCGAGCCCGAGCGCGGCTTCCGCCTCGCCACTTATGCGATGTGGTGGATTCGCGCGTCGATCCAGGAGTTCATCCTGCGCAGCTGGAGCCTGGTGAAGATGGGCACCACCGCGGCGCAGAAGAAGCTGTTCTTCAACCTTCGCCGGATGAAGAACCGGATCGAGGCGTTCGAGGACGGCGATCTCAGGCCCGAGGACGTCACCAAGATCGCGACCGACCTCGGCGTCAGCGAGGAGGATGTGGTGTCGATGAACCGTCGCATGGCGATGGGCGGCGACACCAGCCTCAACGTGCCGCTGCGCGACGACAGCGAGGGCACCTGGCAGGATTTCCTGGTCGACTCCGAGCCGCTTCAGGACGAGCGGGTCGCCGAGGCGCAGGAATCGCAGGTCCGCCACGCTTTGCTGCAGGAGGCGATGGAGGCGCTCAACGAGCGCGAGCGCCATATTCTGACCGAGCGGCGCCTGACCGACGAGCCGAAGACCCTGGAGGAGCTCTCCCAGGTCTACGACGTCAGCCGCGAGCGGATCCGGCAGATCGAGGTGCGCGCCTTCGAAAAGCTGCAGAAGGCGCTGATGAACCTCGCCGGCGAGCGTCGGCTGCTGCCGGCGGCGTAGGCCCCACCAATAGGAAATTCGTCCAAAGCGACCGCGTCCCGTTCGTCCCCTTGAAGGGCGCGCGGGCGCGGGCTAGCGCTTGCCCTCCCCCCAGCCGCGGAAAGGCATCGTCGTCATGGATCTCCTCCTCTCGGTCTCCCAGCGCATCGACAGCAAGGTCTCGGAGCGGGCGATGCTCAGCCATCCCTTCTACCAGGCCTGGACCGAGGGGCGGCTGCCGCTCGACACGCTGCGGGCCTATGCCCGCCAATATTTTCATCATGTCGAAGCTTTCCCGCGGGCGGTGAGCGCGGTGCACAGCCAGTGTCCGAGCCGCGCCGGCCGGCGCATGCTCGCCGAGAATCTCGCCGAGGAGGAGGGCCTGGATGCCGGCAAGCAGGACCATGCGACGCTCTGGATGCAGTTCGCGACCGGCCTCGGCGAGTCCGAGCGGGCAGTGCTCGATCAGGAGCTGAACGACGAGACGACGGCGTTGATCGACACCTTCCGCCGCCTGTCGCAGCGCTCCTACGCCGCCGGCCTTGGCGCGCTCTATGCCTATGAAAGCCAGTTCCCGGCGGTCGCGGCCGCCAAGATCGACGGCCTGATCGAGCGCTACGGCATCGAGGACGAGGAGACGCTGCGTTTCTTCCGCGTCCACGAGACCGCCGACGTCGAGCATAGCGCGGTTTGCCGCGAGCTGCTCGACGCCCTTTCGCCGGCCGAGCGCGAGGAAGCGGTCGCCGCCGGCGAGGAGCTGGCCGGCGCCCTGTGGGGCTTCCTGACCGGCGTCGAGAAGAGCAGCTGCACGATCCACTGATCCCCGACGACGAGGTGGCGTCTTCCCGGCCGATGGCGGCGACCGCGCCGATCCGTAGAAGACGCCGCCGTCCGCTCGTGCGCTGGCTGGTCGTGCTGCCCCTGAAGCTGCTGGTCGGCTTCGTCCTGATCAGCGTGCTGTGGGTGTTGCTCTATCGCTTCGTGAATCCGCCGATCACCTTCACCCAATTGGGAGACGCGATCGGCGGCAACGGCGTCACCCGGCAGTGGATGCCGATCGAGCGGATCGACCGCGACATGGTCCGCGCCGTCATCGCCGGCGAGGACAGCAAGTTCTGCACCCACAACGGCTTCGACCGCCAGGCGATCGAGGCGGCGATGCGCCGCAATGCCCAGGGCGGCAGCGTCATCCGCGGCGGCTCGACGATCAGCCAGCAGACCGCGAAGAACGCCTTCCTGTGGCAGGGCGGCGGCTATTTCCGCAAAGGCCTCGAGGCCTGGTTCACCGTCCTGATCGAAAATCTCTGGGACAAGCGCCGGATCATGGAGGTCTATCTCAACGTCGCCGAGACCGGCATCGGCACCTATGGCGCCAATGCCGGCGCCCAGCGCTATTTCCAGGGCCGCGACGCCTCCAACCTGACCCCGCAGCCAGCCGCTCGGATCGCGGCGGTGCTGCCGCTGCCCAAGCGCCGCGAGGCGATCGACCCGCGCGGTTTTACCCGCCGCTACGGCAATATGATCCAGGCGCGGATGCGGGCGGTGCAGCGCGATGGACTGGATGCCTGCGTCTTTCCCAACTGAGTCTTATTCCGCTCGCGCCGCCTGACGGCTGGTGATGCCGCAATAGCTTCGCAGCGAGCGCGGATTTCGGCATTGCAGCTCGCGCAGCTGCCGCCAGCGCGCATATTGCTCCGCCTTGGCCGGATCGGGATCCTCGATGTCCTGGAGCCAGAAGCGGAACCAGTCGACGTTGCGATTGTAGATCGCCAGCCGATGCGCGGGCTGGACCTTCAAATGATACTCGTTCGCGAATGTGAAGGCTTCGAACGGCAGATGCGCGTCAGCCATGTCCCGCGCCAGCCGCATCGTCGCATAAAGCTCGGCGTCCGGGAGGTGGAATAGGATCGGCGCCTCGACCGTGTCGAGATGATGGGACAGGTCGATCGCTTCCCAGAAGGCGGGATCCCGCGGCCAGAAATATTGCGGATCGGGAGCCGTTGCATAGGGTTCGGGGATGCGCTGGACATAATATTCCTGCTGGCTCCAGCTTCCGCCCGCGACCGAGAGTGCGGCGAGCCGATCGCGCAGCTGGACCATGAAGACCGGAACGAACGCGCCGTGACTGACCCCGCCGATGCCGACGCGAGCCCGGTCGATCCGCGCCCGCGCCGCCGCCGCATCGATGCCGGCGAACGTGGTCTCGGCGAGGACGCTTATATGGGGATAGCCGAGCGCCGGATCGTAAGCGGCGAGCGTCGCGCACGCGCCGGTGGAGCAATTGGCGAGGCGTGGCCAATCGTGCGGGAATTCCGAATTGAGCACGACCATGCCGTTGGCGGCATAGACAAGCAGCGGATGCTCGTCGCCGACATCGCCCCGCATGAAACCCCATGCGGAATAAGGCGCGACGTAGAGCGGGTAGGTGCGCGACGGATCATAGTCCGGGGGGTAAAGGAGATAGCCGTGCGTGCGCCGTGCATAATTCTCGGCCCCGCGCACCCGCGGCGTATCCCATTCGATCCGCTCGACGCGGCCCAGCGCGAAGTTGCGGAATTCCGGATTGACGTCGGCAAGCACCTCCACTCGCCCATCGGCGACGCGGATCGCAGCGAGGTGGCTGGGGCGCAGCCGCTCTTCGCGAATGCAAACCACGCGATCGCCGTACAAGTCGCAGTCGCGAAGCGCGGCGTCGGCGTCCGCCGACCGGACCGTCCGCACCCGGTTTGTGGCCGGATTCCAGGCATAGAAGGACATGTCCGAAGCAGTCGCGCCGCCGGTGCGGAGAAACAGAACCTCTCTTCCGTCGGCAGTCCACCACGTGGACATGAAATATTGGCCCTCGCATTCGGGGGCCGCGCAAATGATCGCATCTTCCTGGCGCCCGGTCAGCGAGGCGCGCAGCCGCACGACCGGGAGCATGCCGGTCTGGCGCTCATCGACCTTGGCCAGCCAGGCGAGCGCGCCGTCGCGCCTCACCACCGGCGGCCGGACCGCGCCCGAAAGGTTGGCCGAGACGAGCTCGGTTCCGCCGGGCCGGTTCGAAAAGCGCGCATTGCGCGACGCCTCGAAGGCCGATTGCTCGGTGGGGCTCGCCGGCCTTTCGTCGCTGCCGTCGGCATTGGCCGAGAAGAGCGCCGGATTGGGCGAGAGTGGCACCGGAACCTCGTCGGACCGAAGCGCGTGGCTGAGCCAAGGGAATTCCTGGAGCCGGTAGCCTTCGCGCGCCCGAGCCCGGCGCAACGCTTCGCGCTCGTCGCGGGGCGCCTCGGCAGTGAAGAGCAGCCGTGCCCCATCCTGCGACCAGGTGTAGTCTCGTACATCGCCGCGATTGTGGGAAACCTGGCTGGCGACGCTGCCGTCGACCCGCGCCCGCCACAATTGCACCTCGTCATCCCGCTTGACAGCGAAGGCGATCCAGGCGCCATCGGGCGACCAACGTGCCACGCTGCCGCCGAAATCGCCGCTGGTGCGGCCATCGGGCCGGACCAGCTGCCGGGCTTCGCCGCCGTCCGCGACATAGGTCAGGGGCCCGCCGGCGAGAGAGCCCGTGAACCAGGCGGTACGATGGACATTCGCCTCCGGCATCGCCTGCCGCACGAGGATGACGAAGCGATTGCCGTCGGGCGCGACGCTCAACGAGGCGATGTCGCGGATCCGAGCCAGATCGTCGGTGGTGACTCGCCGTCGCGGCCCTTCTACTGCGGCCGGGATCTCCATTCGCGGCGAGCCCACCTCCATGGCCTGCGCTGGCGCCGCCGTTGCGGCCAGGAACAGGAGTGCGATGAGCCCGCTCGACCGTTTCGCCATGCTCACCACCTCTGAATGATCTCAAACGACAGGATGCGGCCGAGTGGACTGTGATTCTGGGTGTCGAAGCCCGGATTGCCGAACGAGCTGCGCCGATCGATGATGAAGGGGGGATATTCGTTGAACAGGTTGGTCGCCGAGGCCCTGAGCGTCAGCCCGTTCAGCAGGCCGCTGGTGAAACGATAGGAGGCGCTGAGGTCGACTGTGGTCATCGACGGAACCTGGACGATCGCCGTCGCCAGCTGATTGTCGGTGTAGCTGTCGATATGGTTGACCGCGCCGCTGATCGTGAAATTGCCGCCTGACCAGCCAAGCTGGCCGCGCAATTTGAGGTCGTTCGGGTTGAAGATGGTGTCGACGACGGAGATGCCCGGAACGCTGCCGACCTGCTGGTAGACCAGGTCGAGGATGTAGCTCGCATTGACGCTGGCGGTGAGCGTGCCCGAGCCCAGGCGCAGCGACTGGCTCACCACCACGTCGATGCCGCGCATCCGCGTCCGCGCCTGGTTGCGGGTGCGGCCGTCGAACGTGGCCTGCATCTGGCTGAGCGGGATCGGGGTCAGCGGCGTGAAGGTCAGGAACGGCACGAGCGCGATGAGCTCCGGATCCGGCGGCCGCGAGATGAGCGGGATCAGCAGCGGATCCTGGAAGAGAGTCAGGGAGGTCGGACTCGCCGTGATCCGATCGCGATAATCGATGTCGTAATAGGTGACATTGGCGTTGAAGCCGGCCCAACCGGGCGGCGCAATGTCGACGCCCGCAGTCCAGGTCGTAGCCGTTTCCGGCCCGAGATCGTCAGCCGGGTAATTGGTGATGAACAAGGTCGGGATCGCACCGGTCGGGGTCGGCACGTTGAAGGTGAAGGCGGCGCCGAGCGAGGTCTCGAAATTGTAGAGCAAGGGGGCTCGGAACGAGGTGCCGTAGGTCCCGCGCAGCGACACGCCCACCGCCGGTTCCCAGACCGCGCCGAGCTTGACGTTCTCGGTCGAGCCGAAATCGCTATAATCCTCGAAGCGGAAGGCGCCGGTCAGCTCGAGCCGATGGCCGAACGCACCCCGATTGTCCGATCCGACGATCGGCAGGAGCAGCTCCGCATAGCCGGCATTGATGTCGCGGCTCCGCGGCGGCGACGAACTGCCGCTGTTGATGCGAGTGACGTTTTGGCCTTCGCGGCGATGCTCGCCGCCGATCGCGAGCCGCGCCGATCCTCCCGGCAGTCGAAACAGCGGACCCTCCGCGTCGGCAGTGAGCGACCAGAGCGACTGCCTTGAAATCACCGTCGTATCGAGCACGGCGACGGTGGCGGTCGCCGGCCAATAGTTGCGACGATAGGTGCGTGAGTAGGAATAGGTCGATGCGGCGCTGATTCTCCAATCGGGCGTCACATCCCATTCCAGCCCGATCGTCCCCGAGGCCTCGCGGGTGCGACCTTCATAGCTGACCAGGCGAAGCTGGGTCGGATGGTAGGTGCGCGAATCCACGGTGCGGCGATTGGCGATGCCCATTCCGGTGAGGCGCAGGTTGGGCAGCAACGCCTTCGAAAAGACGGCGGTGATGCCGGCGCGCTCCGAATCGAGGCTGAGATAGCTCGGCCGGCCAGCGCCGAATGCACTCGTGAAGGGCCGCTCGCTGCCGCGCAGTGGATCGTGATCGGCATAATCGAGCACGACCATCAGCGAATCGCGGGCGTTGCCGAACCCGAACAGCTGGCTTGCGCCGAACCGGCGCAGGCTTCCTTCGGTGGTCAGGCCGTAGCGAAGGCTCGATTCGGCCCCACGAAAATCATCCCGCAGCCGGAAATTGACGACGCCGCCGACCGCGTCGGATCCATAGATCGCCGACGCGCCATCCGGCACTACCTCGATCCGCTCGATCGCGCTGACCGGAAAGGTGGACACGTCGATGAACTCGCCGATGCCGCCGGCGGCCAGACGCCGGCCTTCCACCAGAACCAGGGTCGATGTGTTGCCGAGCCCGCGCAGATTGATGCCGGTTCCCCCGGCGAGATTGGCGAGCGACCCGTTGCGCGTGCTGCTCACCGCCGCCGCGAACTCATTGGTTCCGAACGTGGAATTCTGCGGCAACGTCCGCATCACGTCCTCGACGGTCGTCGCTCCGGTCTGGACGATATAGTCGCGGTCGAGGGTCACGGTCGGCGACGCCTCGTTGTGGCGGCCGCGGATGCGGGTTCCGGTGACGACGAGTTCAGCGCTCTCGATTTCGGCCGCGGCGCCCCCGGCCTCGCCTTCCCCCGGGTCGAAGACGCGCACCGCATTGCCGCTGACGAATTCGAAGCTGAGGCCCGAGCCCTCGAGTATCCGGGTCATCGCCTCGCGCATCGGCATCGACCCCGATAGTGCGGCGCTCGTCCGACCGGCGACGGCGCTGCGCGGCGCCGCGATCGAGATGCGCGCCTGGCGCCCCAGTTCGAGCAAGGCACGGCCGAGCGGTTGGCTGGGCACGTCGAAATTCCGCGACGCCTCCTGCGCATGCGCCGGAGCCGGGGCGACGGCAATTCCGAGTGCGGCGAGGCTGGTCCCGGCCAGATGGCGGCCGGCGCCGAGTTTCAGGATCGCTGCTCGAAACATGCCCATCGTCCCCCCTTCGCTTTTGCGATTTTCAGGGAAAGACGTCCGGATCGGACCCCACCCTAGGCCCGATGCGAAATTTTCATGACAACGGGCCGCCCGCCAGCGTGTCGGCAGAGGCACCGCGCCGCACCTGTGCGTCGACCAGTGCGGCGAGC
This sequence comes from Allosphingosinicella sp., assembly GCA_041905385.1. Lineage (GTDB taxonomy): Bacteria > Pseudomonadota > Alphaproteobacteria > Sphingomonadales > Sphingomonadaceae > Allosphingosinicella. The sequence continues at coordinate 1,431 of JAYRLF010000070.1, read as the reverse complement.
AAGGCGATCGCGCGTTCGCGATCCTCGACCTGGAGGCGCAGCGTGACCCGCTGGTTCGCCAGTGCCGGATCGCCGATCGCGATCGGCCGCTCGAAGAAGAGATTCAGATCCTCGACCACCCGCGACAGCGGCGCGTCCTCATAATCGAGCGTTCGCATCCGCCATTCGGCAACGTTGTTTGCCGCCATCGCCACCGGCCGGACCGGCGTCGGGGTCAGGGACTCGGCGGGACCGAGCGCCAGCCGGCGACCGGCGCCGAGGCGGGCAAGCTCCTGGCCGGCCCGCGGCCCGTCGCGCGCGACCACGGCGACAATGCCCTCGAGCACCGAGATCTCGACCTCCTGGCCTCGATAGCGAACATTGAAGGCGGTCCCGACCGCGCGCACCTCATAGCCGCCGGCACGGACCAGAAACGGGCGTGCCGGATCCTTGTGAACGAAGAAGATCGCCTCCCCTTGGTCCATGTCAACGCGGCGGAGAGGACCTTCGGCGTCGTAAGCGAGCCGGGTCGCGACATTCAGGGTGGCGACGCTTCCGTCTGGCAAGGTCGCGGTTCGCTGCTCGCCGATCGCCGTCGCGAGTTGCTGTGGCGTGCCCGGCATGGCCTGGATCGCCAGGTAGATCGCACCGGCGATCAGAAGCGCCAGCATAGCAGCGGCGGCAGCCAGCCAGCGATGCTGTCGCGCCCCACGGTGCGGCACGCGAGCTCCGAATTCGCCGATACCGGCGACCTCCCCCCACAATTCGTGCATCGAATTGAGCGCCGCCTGGTTGACGGGATCGGCACGCCAGCCGTCGAAGGCGGCACGCTCATCGACCGGCATCGGGCCACGGCGCTGCGCCGCGAACCAGCGCGCTGCCTCCTCCCGAATTCGATCATCGATCTTCATGCAGGTCACCTTCAATAACTAAGAACGTTTCGTGCGCGCGATCGCCTAGTCCGACTAATGGGCATTAACCACAGGCGTGAATTCGCAAAAGCGATCGGTGCGGGCTTCCCCTTCACTTCGCGTCCTCCGCGGCATCGACGTCGCGCGATAATTGGGCCATCGCAGCGGCTAGATGATATTCGACCGTTTTTGGGCTGATCCCGAGCTGCCGGGCAATCTGTAGGTAGGTCAATCCCTCGAGCCGGTGGAGCAGGAAGACCTCGCGCCGCCGCTCGGGCATCGCCTCGATCGAGGCGAGCGCGCGCCGCAGACGGTCGCGCGCGACCAGGATCCTCTCCGGATCGGGCGCCGGATCAGGGCGTTCGACGGCTTCCGCTTCACCCGCGACCAGCTTCGCCCAGCGGGCGCGGTGCCGAAATCGATCGATGACTCCGTTGCGGGCGACGCGAAGCAGGAAGCCGAAAGCCGAGCCGATGTCGCGGCCACGCCCGGCTTCGATCGTACGCAGGAAGGAGTCCTGGACGAGGTCGGCGCTGTCTTC
>JAYRLF010000069.1:0-13661 GCA_041905385.1 Allosphingosinicella sp. | reverse complement strand
CGCCGCCGCGCCGCCGAGGAGATGCTCGCTTATATCGAGCGGATCGGGGCGGAAGGTCTCGATCCGGCCGATTATTCGCCCGACGAGTTGCGCGAGGCGATCGGATCGGGCGACGACGCCGTGCTGACGCCGGTCGCGACCCGCATCTTCCTCCAGCTCAGCACCGATCTCAGCGGCGGCCATGTCCGCGGCGACAGCCGGGTGCAATGGTATCTCCCCGACACGTCGATCAACGGCAACGAGCAGCAGCTCCGCCTGGCCGAGGCCGCCCAGGGCAATACCGCCGACGTGCTCGATTCGCTGCTGCCGACCCATCCGCAATATGCCGGCCTCAAGCGCGCGCTCGCCGCGACCGCACCGGAAGATACGGCGCGCCGCGACCTGATCCGCGCCAATATGGAGCGCTGGCGCTGGATGCCGCGCGACCTGGGCGAGCGCCACGTCATCGTCAACGTGCCGGCCTTCACCGCGGCGGTGGTCGACAATGGCCGGGTCACCGTCCGCCACCGCGCCGTCGTCGGCGCCCGGCGGACGCCGACGCCGCAGCTTTCGGCGACGATCAGCGCGGTCACGCTCAACCCCTGGTGGAACGTGCCGCAGAGCATCGTCCGGGAAATGGGCGGCCGCTTCGGCGGCGACTATGTCGTGCGCCGCGACGGCGGCACCATCATCGCGCGCCAGCGTCCGGGCCCGCGCAACGCGCTCGGCCGGCTCAAGATCGAGATGCCGAACAACCACGCCATCTATCTGCATGACACGCCGGCCCAGGCGCTGTTCGCGCGCCCGGTGCGGGCGTTCAGCCATGGCTGCATCCGCACCCAGAATGTGCGTGATTTCGCCGCCGTGCTGCTCGCCCCGACCGGCGAATGGGACCGCGGCGCGATCGACCGCGGCATCGATACGGGCGAGACCCAATCGGTGCGGCTGGCGGCGCCGGTCCCGGTCTACATCGCCTATTTCACGGCCGCCGCGACCAATGACGGCAATATCGTCACTTATGCCGACATTTACGGCCGCGACACGCCGGTCCGCCAGGCGCTGAACCGCGCCGGCCGGGCCGACACGCAGGTGGCGATGCGCTGATCGGAGCATCGCCCGGCGCGACGATTCGGGCGAAATCACCTTTTCGGGCGATAGTCCGGATGCCCCGCTTGGCCTAAGGATGCCCTCTGCACAGCAGGGGAGATTCATCGTGGACCTTCGCACCAGCACGCCGGTCAGCTTCGTCAACGTCAGCGACCGGGATCGCGCGCTCGGCTTCTACTGCGACACGCTCGGCCTCGGCGTTAAAAGCTCGGACGATTTCGGCGACTTCATCGACATGGGCGGCGGCCTGATGCGCCTCACCGCTTTGCCTGACTATCAGGCCGGTCAGCACCCTGTGCTCGGCTGGGATGTCGACGACATTGAAGCGGCCGTGCGGGCGCTGCGCGACCGGGGCGTCAGTTTCACGATCTACGAGGGCTTCGGCCAGGACGAGCTCGGCATCTGGACCGCGCCCGACGGCAAGGCGAAGGTCGCCTGGTTCGCCGATCCGGACGGCAATGTGCTGAGCTTGTCGCAGACCTAAGGTCCAGATCCCACCGGAACAGCCGCCGGGCGATGCGGGTTCTCTGTCTCGAAAGGCGGAGGACGATCATGGCCAGCAGCATCCGACACGAATCCTTTTGGAACGCGACCGCGCCGGCGAGCGCCTATCCGGCCCTGTCGGGCGAGATCGCGGTCGATGTCGCGATCATCGGCGGCGGCATCATCGGCGTGACGACGGCGCGGATGCTGAAGGACCGCGGCCTCACCGTCGCCCTGGTCGAAGCGCTGCGGGTCGGCGAGGAGGTGACCGGCAAGTCGACCGCGAAGATCACCTCGCAGCACAATGTCATCTACACCGTGATCGAGCGCAAGTTCGGCGAGGACGGCGCGCGCTGCTATGCCGAGGCGAACCAGGTCGGCGTGCGGACGATTCTGGATCTGGCCGGGCGCCACGGCATCCACTGCGAGCTCGCGCCATGCCCGGCGATCACCTGGACCAATGACGAACGCGAAGCCGCGCGCATCGAGAAGGAGGTCGAGCTGGCGCGCCTGCTCGACCTGCCGGCGTCGCTGACGAACGACACCGGCCTGCCGTTCGCGGTCAAGGCGGCGATGCGCTGGGAGGATCAGGCCCGTTTCCACCCGGTCAAATATGTGAAGGGCCTGGCGGCGACGATCCCCGGCGACGGCAGCCATGTCTTCGAACAGTCGCGGGTGATCGACTGGGCGCCGGACCGGATCGCGACCGCCAGCGGCACGGTGCGCGCCCGCCATGTCGTGATGGCGACCCATTTGCCGCTCGGCCAGACCGGCCTGTTCTACGCCGAGGCCTATCCGCACATGCATCCGGTCATCGTCGGCCGGGCGCAGACCGGCCGGATGCTCGAGACCATGACGATCAATGTCGAGACGCCGCGTTTTTCGGCGCGCGGCCATCGCGACGCCCAAGGCGCCGAATGGATGATCTTCGCCGGCCCCTCCTACAAGCACGGCCATGTCGACGACGAGCGCCGGAATTTCGCCCAGCTCGAGCAATTCGCGCGCGACCATTTCGGCGTCGCGCCGGCCTATCGCTGGACCAATGAGGATTATACGCCGATGGACCATGTCCCGTTCGTCGGCTGGTCCTCCTCGGGATCGGGCGCCTATCTGGTCGCGACCGGCATGAACGCCTGGGGGATTTCGAACGGGACCGCGGCCGCGATCCTGCTCGCCGACCTCGCAACCGACCGGGACAATCCCTGGCTCGACCTCTATGACGCGCGGCGCATCAAGCCGATCGCGGGCGCCGCCGAGTTCGTGAAGGGCAATGCCGAGGTGGCGAGCCACCTGGTCGGCGGCTATCTCTCAGCCAAGCCGCGGGATTTCGCGGCGCTGAAGCCCGGCGAAGCCGCGATCGTGAAGATCGACGGCCACAACGTCGCCGCCTATCGCGACCCGCAGGGGCAGGTCCACGCCGTCTCGGCGGCCTGCACCCATATGGGCTGTCTGGTCGGTTGGAACGAGAATGATCGCAGCTGGGATTGCCCGTGCCACGGATCGCGCTTCGCGCTCGACGGCGCGGTGATGCACGGGCCAGCAGTCAAGCCGCTGGCGCCAGTCGCGACAGCCGAGGGATCAGGCGAGGCGGTCGGCGTAGAGGAAGTGGCCGGGGCCTAGTCGGGCCAACACTTCCTGCAGGCTCGCATTGGGCAGCGCGAAGCAGCCTTCGCTGCGGCCGAGGCGGCCGGTCTGCGCGACCACTTCCGGTTCGGCATACCAGGCGGTGTGGACGACGATCGCCCGCGGCTCGGCATTGTTGTTGGTCGGATCGAGGCCGCGAACGCGCATCGAGCGGCCATATTTGCCGTGATAATAATCGCCCATCAGATAGGCGCCGTTCGAGCTCGCCTCGGAGCCGACCTGGTTCGAAAAGCGCTGCAGGAAGCCGGTATGGGCCGGATCGGAACCGCGGCCGTGCGAGCAGAGATGGCGGGTGACGCGGCCGCTATTGGTGTCGAGCAGATAGAAACGCTGCTCGGCCGACGGCTTGGTGAAGTCGGCGATGCCGACCAGCTCGGGACGCGAGATCTGGCTGCGATGCCGGTCGAAAGCGGCACGCGCGCGGGTGACGATGCGCGGATCGACACTGGGGTCGACCATCACGCGCGGACGCGCCGGGACCGTCAGCGGAGCCGGAGCGATCGGCGCGCGGGAAACCGGCCGCGGCTCGAGCGCCTGAGCCAGCAAAGGCGAGCTCATCGTGACGGCGAGCGCGCCGGTTGCTGCTCCGGCTTCGATAAGCTGACGACGAGTCAAAGACATTAAAGGCCCTCCCCGGTGCGGACCCGAAAGGTAGGTTTTTCCCCTTTTCGATCAAAGGGTAGAACTACGAAGGATCCATCCGTTCATCGTGGCGACGCCGCGTTTCGCCGCATGTTCGGGCGTCAAAGTTAACAAGTTTTTCGGCCTGTCGACGAAGCGTGGCGGAACAGCGGTGAAGTCCGGGCGTCTGATCCCGCGATGCGCGCCAAGCAATCAAAACCGGCTTTCGATTCGCTGCCGGTCCGACCGCCGCTGCCGCCGATGGAGGCCAAGCTGGTCGAGTCGCTGCCCGATGGGGATGGCTGGCAGTTCGAACCCAAATGGGACGGCTTTCGCTGCCTGGTCTTTCGCGACGGTCCGGAGGTGATGCTCCAGTCCAAGGCGAGCAAGCCGCTCGGCCGCTACTTCCCGGAACTGGTCGCGCTGGTCCTCGCCTTGCCCGAGCGCCGCTTCATCGTCGACGGCGAGATCACGATCACGCTCGGCGACACGCTTTCGTTCGAGGCGCTGCAGATGCGGCTGCATCCGGCCGAGAGCCGGATCCGCAAGCTCGCCGCCGCGACCCCGGCGGAGCTGATGCTGTTCGACTGTCTCGCGGTCGGCCGCACGTCGCTGATCGACGCGCCGCTCGCCGAGCGGCGGCCGGCGCTCGAGGCTTTCCATGCCGATGCGCGCGACCCGGCCGTCCGACTCTCGCCCTGCACGCGCGACCGGGCGGTCGCCTCACGCTGGCTCGCCGAATCGGGCGGCAGCCTGGACGGCGTGATCGCGAAGTCGACCGACCTTCCCTACCTCCCGGGCGAGCGGGCGATGATGAAGGTCAAGCCGATGCGGACCGCCGACTGCGTGGTCGGCGGCTTTCGCTACGGCAGCGGCAGTCGCGAGGTCGGCTCGCTGCTGCTCGGCCTGTATGACGAGGAGGGCAAGCTCAATCATGTCGGCTTCACCTCCTCAATTCCGGCGGCGGACCGGCAGGCGCTGACCCGCCGGCTCGAGGCCCTGGTGGCGCCGCCCGGCTTCACCGGGCGCGCGCCGGGCGGTCCCAGCCGCTGGAGCACCGAGCGATCGGCCGAATGGCAGCCGCTCCGGCCCGAGCTGGTGGTCGAGGTGCGTTACGACCATGTCACCGGCGAGCGCCTTCGCCATGGCGCCAAATTCCTGCGCTGGCGGCCCGACAAGGCGCCGGAGCAGTGCCGGATGGAACAACTGGACGCGCCAAGCGCTCCCGCCCGCCTGGAGACGTTTCTGGAACAGAAATCTAAAACTTCTTGATCTGAATTAGCCCGGGTTGCGCTTTGCGGCGGCGGACCTATTGGGTCGCGAGAGGGGTTCGATCACTTGCTGAAGGACAGTCTGCTGACCTCCTATTATGTTTACGTGGTGGATGACGACCGCGACGTTCGCCTCTCCCTCAGCTTCATGCTCAGCGCGTCCGGGGTGAAGACCTATCCGTTCGGCTCCGGAGTCGATTTTCTCGAGGCGCTGCCCGACCTCGAGCCGGGCTGCGTGCTGCTCGACCTGCGCATGCCCCAGCTCGACGGCTTCCAGGTGATGTCCCAGCTGGCGGAGCGCAACGTGGACTGGCCGGTGATCGTGATGACCGGCCATGGCGAGATTCCGAGCGCCGTCCGCGCGATGAAGCTGGGCGCGATCGACTTCATCGAGAAGCCCTTCTCGGAAGAGACCCTGCTCGCCTGCTTCAAGCAGGCGTTCGCTTTGCTCCAGGAGCGCGGCGTCGCCGGGCGGCGGCGGCGCGAGGCGAATGAGCGGGTGGCCTCGCTGAGCGCCCGCGAATGCGAGGTGCTGCGCCACCTGCTCGCCGGCCAGTCGAACAAGGAGATCGCCAACGCGCTCGGCATCAGCCTGCGGACGGTGGAGATGCACCGCAGCAACATGATGGACCGTTTGCAGGCGTCGAGCCTGGCCGAGGCGCTGAAGCTGGCCCTCGATGCGGGGATCGAGCCGGCGGGCGACGCCGATTCGTGAACCGCGACGCCGACTTCGGCCCGACTGGGCCCGAATCGGATGAGAGCGAGGAGATGTACCGCCTCGCCCTCGAGCTCACCCAACAGATCACCTGGACAGTCGAGGCCGACGGCACCGGCCTCAAGCTCAGCGACCGCTATCGCGAGCTGACCGGAATGCGCGACGCCGCCAATGCGGAACTGTCCATTCATCCCGACGACCGCGCCCTCGTCCAGGACCGCTGGAGCCGATCGCTGGTCACCGGGGCGCCGCTCGACGTCGAATGCCGGTTGCGGATGCGCGACGGCCGCTATCGCAGCTTCCATGTCCGCGCGCGGCCGCGGCGCGACGAACGGGGGCGGATCCTGCGCTGGTACGGTGTCAGCGAGGACGTCCACGATCAGAAGCAGGCCGAGCTCGACCGGCGCGACGCCGAGGAACGCTACCGCCTCGTCCAGCAGGCCACAAATGACGCGATCTGGGACCACGACTTCGTCAACGGCACGATCGAGTGGAGCGACAATGCCGCCGCCATATTGGGCGCGTCGGACCTGGTCGGCCGAACGCCCCAGCGTCTGTGGGAGGAACGGATCCACCCGGACGAAAAGCAGGCGTTGCTCGAGAGCCTGACGAGGGCGATCGAAGGCGAGGCCAGCCGTTGGTCGGGCACCTACCGATATCGGCGCGACGACGGCAGCTATGGCGACGTTCTCGACCGCGGCTTCATCATGCGCGACGAGCAGGGCCAGGCGATCCGCGCGGTCGGCGCCATGTCGGACGTCACCGAGCGGCACCGCGCCGAGGCGGAGATTCGCCGGATCCAGGCGGAGCTGATCCATGTCTCGCGGCTGAGCGCGATGGGGGCGATGGCGACGACGCTGGCGCACGAGCTCAACCAGCCGCTGACAGCGGTGACGAATTTCATCCGCGGCGCGCGCCGGATCGCCGAGGATCCGGACGCATCGCAGCAGAAGGTCGGCGAAGCGCTCGAGGAGGCCGAGGTCGCCGCCCGCCGCGCCGGCGACATATTGCGCCGCGTCCGGGACCTGGTCTCCCGCGGCCAGGTCGCGATCCGCCCCGAGCATCTGCCGCAGCTGATCGACGAGGCCGGATTGATCGCCTTCGTCGGCACCGAGGCGCTCGGCATCCGGCACGGTCTCGATCTCGATCCCGATGCCTCATGGGTCAAGGTCGACCGGATCCAGATCCAGCAGGTGCTGATCAATCTCGTCCGCAATGCGATCGAGGCGATGGCGGACAGCGACCGGCGCGAAATCAGGATCACGACCCGGGCGAAGGGCGCAATGGTCGAAATCGAGGTGGCGGACACAGGCTGCGGCATTTCCTGCGAGGATCCCGATCAATTGTTCAGCGAGTTCATGACCACCAAGTCGGAAGGCATGGGACTGGGCCTCGCGATCAGCCGAACGATCGTCGAGGCGCATGGCGGCCAGATCGAGGCGCGGCGGCGCGAGGGCGGCGGCGCCGCCTTCGCCTTCACCCTGCCGCGCGCGAAGCGGAAAGCGAAGGCGGCGCTTTAAGGCGGGCCCCGGCACCCCTATCTTGCCGGGACAGGACGGAGGACCGGATCATGGCGGAACGGCAGGCGACTCTCGCGGGGGGATGCTTCTGGTGCACGGAAGCGGTGTTCAAGGACGTGATCGGCGTGCTCGGCGTCGAAAGCGGCTATATCGGCGGCAGCGTCGCAAACCCGACCTACAAGCAGGTCTGCGGCGGCGATACCGGCCATGCCGAGGCGATCCGGATCACCTATGACGACGAACAGGTCAGCTATGACGATTTGCTCGACATGTTCTTCGCGACCCACGATCCGACCCAGTTGAACCGGCAGGGCAACGATATCGGCACCCAATATCGTTCTGCCATCTTCCCGCACGATGCCGATCAGGAGGAAGCGGCGAAGCGCGCGATTGAGCGCAACCAGTCCGGCTGGCCGGCGCCGATCGTGACCACGATCGAGCCGCTCGGCCCCTGGTATTCGGCCGAGGACTATCACCAGGATTATTGGGAGGGCGAAGGCCAGCGCAATCCCTATTGCCTGGCGGTGATCCCGCCCAAGCTCCAGAAATTGCGCAAGAGCTTCGCCGACCGGCTCAAGTCCGAAACCGCGGCCTAGGGCCTGATCGTCTTAGGTCGAACCGCCACGGCGGTTCGGCGTGAGGCGTGAATCAGGCTCTCAACTTAAGAACAGACCGGACCCTGGTTCGGTTTTGCCGCGTAGCTGACGACCTCGAATTCGATATTGTCCGGATCGAGGAAATAGAAGCGCCGGCCCGGCTCATAGTCGCCATGGTTGAACGGGATCAGCCCGGCCTCGATCACCCGCGCCTCGCTGGCGTCGAGATCGTCGACGACGAGCGCGACATGGTTGAGCGGCGCGCCCTTCGACCATTCGCGCGGCGCGCCATTTCCCCCCGGCTCGGCATAGAGGGCGAGATACTGATCCTCGGTGCCGATGTGGACGGCACGTCCGCCGTCCCTGGCCGGGCCGGACCATCGCACCTTCCAGCCGAACAGCCGCTCCAGCAGGGCCGCGGTCCGGTCGGCGTCGCTCACGCTGACGTTCACATGCTCCAGTCTCGCATTCATTTGCCAACTCCGATCATTGCGATTGCCGAGTCGTGCAACCTCGACCTAAGTTGAGGTCAAGCTTTATCTGACGGAGACGAAATGGGTGATTTGCTGACGATCGGCGAGCTCGCGCGCCGGAGCGGAGTCTCGGTCTCCGCGATCCGTTTCTACGAAGCGAAGGGCCTGCTCAATCCGATCCGGATCGGCGGCAACCAGCGCCGGTTCCTGCGGTCCGACCTGCGTCGGCTGTCCTTCGCGCTGATCGCCCAGAAACTGGGGCTGACCGTCCGCGAGATCGAATCGGAGTTGGCGCGCTTGCCAATGGGACGGGCGCCGACCCAGAAGGATTGGCAGCAGGTCAGCGAACGGATCGACGCGCGACTCGAAGAAAGGATCGCGCTGCTGCAGCGGACTCGCGCACGCCTGGCCGGCTGCATCGGCTGCGGTTGCCTGTCGCTCGAGCGCTGCGCGCTCTACAATGAAGGCGACCGCGCCGCTGCCGCCGGCCCCGGTCCGCGTTATGTGCTCGGGGACCCGGTCGGAGGCCCGCGCGGCGGCGGATCCTGAGCCTGGCCGAAATGCCTTCAGGCGCTGCGCGGTGCGGCGGCGCGGCGGAGGCGATCGTTGATTGCCGCCCCGAGTCCGTCGCCCGGAATGGGCGCGACTGCGATCCGGGGCGGCGGCTTGGCCTCAGCCTCATGCAGCGCCTCGAACAACCGGGCGGCCGCCTCGACGAGATCACCCGACGCGCTGAGCGTGGCGTCGCCGGCGACCGCGCCGAAACCGATCAGCCATTCGTCGGCCTGTCGTTCGGTCGCCTCGAGCCGCACCGGCTTGGTCGGCGCGTAATGGCTCGCCAATTGCCCCGGTGCTTCGACCCGGCCGTTCGCATCCAGTTCCAGGCCAAGATCGATCGGACCCGGACGCAGCAGGCGCAGGCCTTCCCTGGTCTCGGCGACGATGGTCGATTCCAGGCCGAGCGCGGTCGGTCCGCCGTCGACGATCATTGGGATCCGGCCTGCCAGGCTGGACAGGACATGCTCGGCCCGGGTCGGGCTGATCCGGCCGCTGGCATTGGCGGACGGCGCGGCGAGCGGGCGTCCGACGGCTGCCAGCAGGTCGCGCATCGCCGGGTGATCGGGCGAGCGCACCGCAATCGTCTCGAGTCCGGCCGTCACCAGCCCCGCAATGGGCGCGTCCCTGCGCAGCGGAAGCACCAAGGTCAACGGGCCCGGCCAATAGCGATCCGCCAGCGTGCGCCCCCGGGGACCGAGCTTGGCGAACACCTCCGCTGCGGCGGCGTCGCGGACATGGACGATCAACGGGTTGAAGCTCGGACGTCCCTTGGCCTCATAGATGCGCGCCACCGCTTCGCCGTTCGTCGCGTCGGCGGCAAGCCCATAGACCGTCTCGGTCGGCACCGCGACCGGCTGGCCGTCGAGGACCAGGCGCGCGGCCTCGGCGATCGCCTCGGGCCCATAAGGCAGGATGCGGGTGTTTTGCGCGCTCACCGGGGCGCGCTATAGCCGCCACTCGAGCAGCGCAACAGAAGCGGGGAGCGCATGACCTACACGCCGCCGGTCGAGGAGCAGAAGTTCCTGCTCCGCCATATCGTCGGGATCGAGGAGCTGGCGGGCCATAATGCCTACGCCGAAGCCAGCCTCGACGTGGCCGATGCGATCGTCGAGGGCGCCGGCGCCTTCGCCGCCGGCGAGTTCGCGCCATTGAATCGGATCGGCGATGAGGTCGGCGCAAAATGGTCGCCAGAAGGCGTGACCATGCCGGCGGGCTTCAGGCAGGCCTATCGCGCCTATGTCGAAGGCGGTTGGGGCACGCTCGCCGGGCCGGCCGAGCATGGCGGCCAGGGCCTGCCGCTGTCGTTGGCGACGGTGGTGATGGAGGATCTTGGCTCGGCCAATATGGGCTTCTCGCTGGTGATGATGCTGACGCCGGGTGCGGTCGAGGCGCTGCGCCACCATGGTTCGCCGGCGCTGCAGGAGGCCTGGCTGCCGAAGCTGGTCACCGGCGAATGGACCGGGACGATGAACCTGACCGAGCCGCAGGCGGGCTCCGACGTCGGCGCGCTCAAGACCCGCGCCGAACCCAATGGCGATGGCACCTACCGGATCGCGGGCCAGAAGATCTTCATCACCTTCGGCGAGCACGACCTTGCCGACAATATCGTCCATCTCGTCCTCGCCCGCCTGCCCGACGCGCCGGCGGGGACGCGCGGCATCTCGCTCTTCCTGGTGCCCAAGATTCTCCCCGACGGCCGCGGCAACGACCTCAAATGCGTGTCGATCGAGCACAAGCTCGGCATCCACGCCTCGCCAACCTGCGTCATGTCCTATGGCGACGAGGGCCAGTGCACCGGCTGGCTGATCGGCGAGGAGAATGGCGGCATGCGCGCCATGTTCACGATGATGAACAATGCGCGCCTCAATGTCGGCCTCCAGGGCGTGTCGATCGCCGAGCGGGCGATGCAGCAGGCGGTCGCTTATGCGCGCGAGCGCGTCCAGGGCGCGCGCGAAGGCCGCCCGGCGCGGATCATCGAATTTCCCGACGTGCGGCGGATGCTCTTGAGGATGAAGGCGCTGACCCAGGCGGCGCGCGCGCTCGCTTATTACACCGCCGGCCAGACCGACCGGGCGAGCCTAGGCGATGCGGCGGCGCGGGCGCGGGCCGATCTCCTGACGCCGTTGATCAAGGCCTATGGCACCGACGTCGGCGTCGAGGTGACCAGCCTCGCCGTCCAGGTCCATGGCGGGATGGGCTATGTCGAGGAGACCGGCGCCGCCCAGCATTATCGCGACGCGCGGATTTCACCGATCTATGAGGGGACCAACGGCATCCAGGCGGCGGATTTGGTCGGGCGCAAGCTAACCGCCGATGGCGGCGCGGCGCTGCGCGCCCTCCTCGACGATATTCGCGGCGATGCAACCGCGTCGCCGACGCTCTCGGCGCTTGCCGAGCAATGCCACGCCGTCGCCGACCATCTGCTCGGCGCCGCGCCGGACGACCGACTCGCGGCCTCCTATCCGTTCCTCACCATGCTCTCGGTCGCGACCGCAGGCTGGCTGATGGCGCGGGAGATCGCAGCGCTCGATCCTTATGACGGCGATCCGAGCTTTGCGGAGATGAAGCGCAACGCCGGACGCTTCTATCTCGAGCAAGTGGTGCCGGAAGCCGCCGGACTGTTCGCCGCAGCGACCGCCCCGGCCGATCTGCTCTATGCCCCTTCGGAAGAAGCGTTTGCGGCTTGATATCTAGCAAGCGCCTCGGCCGTCGCCGGGACACAAACCTTGGTCAGACCCGCTTGGCCAGCCTGTGCGGGCGCTGGCCGACGGTGCGCCAGATGCGCGGGCCCTGGTCGACCCGGAACGCGCCCATCTTTTCCGCCGGCTTGTCGGCCGATTCCTGGAGTTCGCGCCCGACCACATAGGATTTGGCGCTGTGGCCGGTGCGGTTCTCGCCATAATCGTAGAGCGCGTTGACCGCGACCACCGGGATGAACAGCATCCGCCCGTCGAGCTTGACCGCGCGCATCTCCTCGAGCGGCATCGCCACCTCGCCGCGGATCACGCCGGTGCTGTCGGCGCCGATGCCGGGCAGGTTGAGCTTGGTGACGGTGCGGCCGGCGGTCTTGAAGAAAGCGCCGATCTCCTGGTCCTGCTCGCGGCCGGCATTGATCATCTTGACGTCGATGCGCAGGTTCCGGGCCGGGCTGCCGCCGGTATTGGCGATCGACAGCTCGAACTGGATCACTGCCTCGGTCTCGGTGAACGACGCGCGGTTGGTCTTGAGATCGAGCTCGAGCCAGGGGCGCGGCACCGGATCGGCGCGCGGCGGCGATGGCGCCGCCGGAGTCACGGCGGTGACCTCGGGCTCGGCCACGTCCTCGTCGCGCCGGCGGCGGCGCAGGAAGGCGGCGCCGGCCAGGGCCAGCAGGCCGAGGCCGAGCGCATAGGCATACCAGGGGATGCCGCCCGCGGCTTCGGCCGGCGGCGCCGGGGCGGGTGCGGCGGCCGGCGGCGCGGTCTCGGCCGGAAGCGGCGTGCCGAGCGTCGGCGCGGTCTCGGCCGGTGCCGGCTGGACGGTGGACGGAACGGTCGCGGCGGGCGCGGTCTGGACCGGCTGGGTCGGGGCCGCCTGCGGCGTGCGCCGGGCCGGGCGCTCGGGCGAGCGCTCGGCCGGGGGCGTCGCAGGCCGGCTGGTCGGCGGCGGCGGCGCGACCTGGACCGGACGCTGGGCATTCGGCTCGGGCTGGGTGACGATCGTCTGCTTGGGGGTCAGCTGGAAATCGCGCAGCTGCGGCGGACCGATGACGTTTCCGGTCTCCTGCGCGCGCGCGCCGGCCGCGCCGAGCAGGCACGTCCCGACCGCGACGACCAACAGGCTCCGTTCGAACTTCGACATGGAAATAGATTCGACCCCGCTTCGGCCGGCCGCCCTGCCCCGCGCAGAACGGCACACGGCCTCAGCTCATCTAGGCATCAAGGGTCAAGATTTTAACGGGGAGTCAATGGCCTGACGGTGAACGGCCGCCGGGCTGCGGCAAATCGGCCACAGTCCGGCCGGACTCAGTGATCCTCGGAGTGGCCCGGGTCGCCGGCAGCAGCCGCCGCCGCGGCCGTGCGCAGCCGCGTGCAGCGGGCGATCGGCCGGCCTTCGCTGGCGACGTCGTGCGGCTCGCCCGCCTCGGCGAGCACGGTCCGCTCGCCGCGCAGCGACCAGAGCAAGCGGCGCGGCTCGGTTGCGCTCGGCTCGCTGGCATAGCGCACGCCGTAGAGGGTCGGCGCCGCCTCGAGCTCGGTCGTGCGGCCGTCGAAGGTGAGCAGAACCTTGGCGTGCCGATAGTCGCCGCCATGCTCGTAGATCGCCGACGCCTGGCGTCCGTCCTCGCAGACATAGGGAACGACCGCGGGCGAATTGGCGACCCGGCCGCCGCCGCTGAACGCCGACAGCATGAGGGCGGCGCCGAACAGGCCGGCCGCGGCGAGGGGCGATGCTGGCTTCATCCGATCCTCCTTCACTGCGGCCCCATGCTGCGCCTGGAGACGCCCGAAATCAAGCGACGGGGACGTGGAGCGGGCCCTTGAGGGTCGGAACCGGTTCGGGCTGGGTCAGCGAGGCATAGGCCTGCTGGCCGCCGGCCAAGGCGACGAGGCCGGCCGCGAACGACAGCAGGAAGGCACGCAACGGGCTCATCTTCGACTCCCTTGTCTGCCGATCTTGCGCCGGCTCGACTCACCTATGATTTGGGTCGTTTC
>JAYRLF010000509.1:0-2472 GCA_041905385.1 Allosphingosinicella sp. | reverse complement strand
CGCCGCCGCCGCCGCCGCCGCCGCCGCCACCGCCGCCGCAGCCGCCGCCGCCGCCACCGCCACCGCCGCCGCCGCCGAGCGGGGCGAAGCCGCCGAAGGACGTGGTCGAGGGGCCGGTGCAGCCGCCCGACGAGCGCGAGGAAACTGCCGAGGAGGCGGAGACCAAGACCGAGCCGGTCGTGCCGACCCGCCGTCCGGAGCTGATCGACACCGAATTCAACACGGACATCCAGGTCGAGGAGCCCGTCACCAGCGGTGGCGACGCCAACCAGTGGGGCGAGAGTGACGAAGAGGAGGATGACGATGCGACCCGTCGGCCGAATCCGCAGCGTTGACGCGATGAGGCGCTTTCGGATCGTCGCCGCAACCTGCGCGGCGCTGGCGGCCCTGCCGATGCCGGCGCAGGCCCAATCGCTGAGCACCCAGGAGAGCTTTCGGATCGGCTCGGCGACCAGCGGCCTGTGCACCGCCCAGGCGGTGATCGCCGACCGCGGGCTGCGCGACATGTTCGACCGCGGCTACACCCTGATCTGCCGCGATGCTGCTGTTCCGGTCGGCAAGGTCTATGCGTTGCGCCTGCGCGGCGCCGACGATCCGGCCGCGCGCCTGGCCGCGCTGCGCGAGGAGACCGCGCGCTGCTCGCCCGGAGAAGCCGCCGAGGTCGAGACGCTCGGCCGTGCCGACGTCCTGGCCTGCCAACTCAACGCAGCCGAGGTCGGCTATCGCGTCTATCTGCTGCGCCGCGGATCCACCCTCTATGTCGCCGAAGGCCTGGCCGGCTATGACAGCGCGCTTCAGCTGGCGCTGCGCAGCGTCGTCACCGACCGCGTCGCAGAGGGCGAGGTTTCGGTGGCGACCACCGGCGCCGGCGATCCGGCTGCCTTCGCCCGGGTCCAGGCCGGCACGCTCGACCGGGAACGCGCGCTCGCCGAAGCCTATCGCCGCAACAATGCCGGCAGCTTCGCCGAGTCCGCCGAATTCTTCTCGGTCCTGTCGCAAAGCCAGGGCGACGCCGTCACGCGCGCCGAGGCAATCGTCAACGAGGCGCTGCAAAAGTCCAATCTCGGCCGCTATGCCGAGGCCGACGCCCTGTTCGCGCAGATCGACGAGGGCATCGCCGCATCTGACCCTGTGACCGCGCGGCGGCTGCGCAATTATCGCGCGATCCATTTGCTGAACCAGGGCCTCGCCGATCGCGCTTGGGCGGAGCTCGACCGACCCGTGCCCAATCCACGATTCTCGGGATCGGTGCGCGAGCTGATTATCGACCGTTCGACCGCGGCGCGGCTCAGCGCCGAATCGCCGGGTGCCCGCCAGCTCAGCGGCTCCGAGGGTCTGGCGCCCGAGGACAAGGCGCAGATTCTCGACGGCCAGGCGCTGCAACTGCGCGGTGTCATCCTGCGCCTGCAGGAGCGCGACGCCGACGCGGTCGCGCCGCTCAATGCGGCGCTCGATCAGCTGGTCGCGGTCCGCGGCGGCCGGGTCGCGGCCACGCTCTGGCTGCGCGCCCAGATTCTCGGCGACCTGGCCGAGATCGCCGAGACCCGGGGCGACCAGGCGGGCGCCGAGTCCCAGCATCGCGCCGCCGTCGCCCTGCTCGAGACCAACTATCCCAGCAGCGCCGCCCTGTTCAGCGCCAAGGGGCGCCTCGCCGGCTATTACAGCCGCACCAATCGGCCCGACCAGGCGATGGCCTTGTTCCGCGAGATCGTCGCAGCCAATCGCGAGAGCGGCACTGCGTCGCCCGCGCTGCGCCGCACGCTCGAGCCCTATTTTGCCATGCTCGCCGAGCGCGGCGCGGATCCGGCGGTCGCCGCCGACCTGTTCACCGCCAGCCAGGTCCTGGTCCGCCCCGGCGTCGCCCAGACCCAGGCGCTGTTTGCCCGCGAGCTCAGCGGCGGCAGCGACGATGCCGCCCGCCTGTTCCGCCAGTCCGTCACCCTGACTCGCGACATCGAGCGGGCGCGGGTCGAGCTGGCCCGCGGCGAGGCCGGCGAGACCCGGGTCGACGGCGCCCGTCTCGCCGAGCTGCGCGCATCGATCGAGCAGCTGCAGCGCGACCAGGTCGCGACCCAGGCGCGGCTCAACGATTTCCCGCGCTACCGCGTCGTCGCCGCCAATGCGATCTCGCTCGCCGAGCTGCAGCAGCTGCTCGGACCAGGCGAGGCCTATTATAAATTGGTCGTGGTCAACGACGACATCTACGCTTTATTCGCCACCGCCGCGACCGCGCGCGCCTTCCGCCTGCCGATCCGACCGGCCGATCTCGAGCGCCAGGTCGACGGCCTCCGATCGACAATCACCATCCTCCAGGACGGCCAACAGCTCACCTATCCGTTCAACGTCGCGCTCGCCCATCAGCTCTATCAGTCGATGTTCGCGCCGATCGACGGCGAGCTGGCCGGCATCACCCATCTCGTCTTCGAGCCGGACGGAGCGATGCTGCGCCTGCCGGCCAACCTGCTCGTCATG
>JAYRLF010000508.1:0-2474 GCA_041905385.1 Allosphingosinicella sp. | reverse complement strand
GGTCGGTCTCCGCCGGCAATGAGTCTCCGGATACGTACCCACCCCCCCCTAGCCCATTGGCCCGGATCCAAAGGACCGTCCGGGGGACGGTCCGCCGGGCCAATCTGCGTGCAGGGAGGGGGATTTAGCGCGCGTCAATCCCCAGCATCACGGCACCACCGCCTCCGCATTCCTGAGCCCGATTTCCAGCCAGCTCCCCGCCATCCACCGCACCCGCAGCGCCTCGCCGGCATCGGCGATCGATTCCGCGCTGACGTCGCCGCCGGTTCCGTAATTGATCTGGATGTCCGGCTGCTTCGGCACCCCGACCACCGCGACGATCCGGCTGCCGGCTTCGAGCCGCCGCGCCGTGATCGTCTGGCTTTCGAAGGCGAGCCGTTCGACCCGGCCCGGGCGGAGCAGGACGCGGCGGCTGCGATCGGCCATGAAGCTGGCCCGGCCGAGATAGGAATGGAGCGGGAGATAACGCCCATCGGCGCGCTGCTCGTAGAAGGTCACGGACAGATCGAGGTCGCGCTTGTTGATCACCAGCGCGAACCGGCCGGTGAACGATCCGACGATCTCCTGCGCCGCGGCGAGCGGCGCGGTCGCGAACACCAAAGCGCTGCGCGTGTCGATGCCGCCGTCCGGCACCCGATGGTCGGCGTCGCTGCGGTCGGCGAAGTCGACGCTGAGCTCCGGCCCCGGCCCGCCCCGCGCCGGCGCGTCCGCCAAGGCCAGCCGCTCCCCGTCCCGCTGTCCGGTCAGGTAGAGCCGCCGGCGCCGCTCCGCCATCGCCTCCAAGGTCGGCGCGTGCCGCCAGGCGTTCGCCCCCATCACCTGGTAATTGACCCGGTCGCGCAGCAGATCGGGCAGCGGCGCGCCGCGCAGGACATGGTCGAACCATTGCAGCCGCACCGCCTGCAGGTTGATCATCGCCACCCGGTCGATGTCATAGCCGTCGATCGTCGGCAGCACCCCCGCGCCCATCGCGAAATGATGATAGGGCCCGACCAGCAGCCGATGGTCGGCATTCGGCCGGTGGCGCAGATGCTCGCGCATATAATGGAGCGCGCCGACCATGCCGCCGTCATAATAGCCGGTCTGGACGAACACCGGGATGTCGATCCGGGCGAACTCGGCGCCGACCGGCAGCAGCCGCTGCCAGTAGGAATCATAGGCCGGATGATCGAGGAACTCCCGGAAGAACGGATTGGGATGGCCGTCGATCAGCTCCATCTCGCGATAGGGCCGGCCGCTCCGATACCAGATCCGGTTGATCGCCTCCCAGCGGGCGCGGTCGCCATAATTGGCCTCGTCGAGCCAGCGCCGGTCGGTCGTGTAGAGCGGCCAGGGATAGATGAAGCTCTGGAAGACATTGCCCTGCATCGGCGTGTCGATGCCGGGCGCGTTGCTGGCATTGGTCGCGATCGCCCGTAGCGCCGGCGGCCGCCGCCGCGCCGCCGCCCATTGGCTCGAGGCATTGTAGCTGCCGCTGAACATGCCGACCCGGCCGTCGCTCCACGGCCGCGCCGCCAGCCAGGCAATCACCGCCTCGGCGTCGGCGCCGTCATGACGATAGGGGATCGCCTGGCCGGCGCCGCGCCCCTTGCCGCGCGAATAGGCGACCATGCCGGCATAGCCGTTGGCGGCCATCTTGGCGGCGTCGGACAGCGCCCAATCGTCGCGGGCATAGATGGTGAAGGCGAGCAGGGCGGTCAGCCGGTCCGCCGGCGCGGTGCGCGGCCGGATCAGGATCGCCGCGACCTCGGCGCCATCGGCGGCCGGAATCAGCAATTCGTCCTCGACGATATAGCGGCGCCCGAGATCGGCGCGGATCAGCGCCGTCGAGCCGGGCAGCAGATAGTCCCAGACCGTCACCGCCTGGCGCGCCGCGACCAGCTGGGCGGCGCCCGGGCATTGGTCGACCGCCACCTCGGCGCAGGCCGCCGCCGCCTCGGTCTGCGCCTGGCGCAGCCGGTCCATGCTCGGCGCATACCAGGCCATCGCCTCGGCCGCGTCCCGGTCCGACAGGCCGGCGAACACGCTCTCGAAGGCGCGGGTCAGCGCCGCCCGGGTCGCCAGCCCCTCCCCCTCGTGCCGCATCGCCCGCGCGTAGATCCGCCACGGCACCAGCGCCATCGCCCGCCCCGGATCCGACTCGCGATAAAGCGCCGCGAGCCGGTCCATCGCCGCCTCGGCCGCATCATAGCGCCGCGCCGCGAGCTGGAGCCGGATCAGCGTCCACAAATCCGCCGGCGCCGCCGCCTCGGCCCGCGCGTCGGCCAGCGAAGCAATGAACCCCGCCGCATCGGGGACCGCCCGCGCCTGCGCCGGGGCCAGCACCAACAGCACCGCCAGCAAACCATTCCGCATCAATGTCACTCCAGCTCGATGCGGCAGGCGTAGCGGCGGCCGGGCGCAGCGGAGCGAAAATCGGCGAGCGGTCAGGAGCTGTCGGTGAACGGGCCCGAGGTGGCGGTAACCTATCCTCC
>JAYRLF010000507.1:0-2474 GCA_041905385.1 Allosphingosinicella sp. | reverse complement strand
ATCGCCTCGGCCTCTTCGGCCTTGATCGTCTCCTGCGCGCGCTCGACCAGGGAGACCACGTCGCCCATGCCGAGGATCCGCCCCGCCACCCGCTCCGGATGGAAGGCCTCGATCTTGTCGATCCCCTCGCCGACGCCGGCGAACTTGATCGGCCGGCCGGTGACGGCGCGCATCGACAGCGCCGCGCCGCCGCGGGCGTCGCCGTCCATCCGGGTGAGGACGACGCCGCTAAGGTCGATCCGGTCGATGAAGCTCTTGGCGACGTTGACCGCGTCCTGGCCGGTCATCGCGTCGGCGACGAGCAGCACCTCTTGTGGAGCGGTCTCGGCGGCGACTGCCTCCATCTCGTCCATCAGCGCCGCATCGACGTGGAGCCGGCCGGCCGTGTCGAGCATCAGCACGTCATAGCCCTGCAGCCGCGCCGCATTGAGCGCGCGCCGGGCGATCTCGACCGGCGGCTGGCCGGCGACGATCGGCAGCGTCGCGACTCCGGCCTGGCGGCCGAGCACGGCGAGCTGCTCCTGCGCGGCCGGGCGGGCGACGTCGAGCGACGCCATCAGCACCTTCTTGCGGTCCTTCTCGGTCAGCCGCTTGGCGAGCTTGGCGGTGCTGGTCGTCTTGCCCGAGCCCTGCAGGCCGACCATCATGATCACCGCCGGCGGGGTGACGCCGATATTGAGCTCGGCCTCTTCGGCGCCGAGCATCTCGACCAGCGCGTCATGGACGATCTTGACGACCTGCTGGCCGGGCGTGACCGATCGCAGCACCTGCTGGCCGACCGCCTGTTCGGTAGCGCGGTCGACGAACTCGCGCACGACGGCGAGGGCGACGTCGGCCTCGAGCAGGGCGATCCGCACCTCGCGCATCGCCGCGCGCACGTCCGCCTCGGTCAGCGCACCGCGGCCGCGCAGGCGGTCGAACACGCCGGACAGGCGATCGCCGAGACTTTCGAACATCAACCTCAACTCCTTTTCGAGCACAGGGCCCCAAACGCAAAAGCGCCGGCGGGCGAAACTCGCCGGCCAGCGTGCGCACGTGGCGCTTCAGCACTCACCCGTGAACGGGATGTGGGGGCGCATAGCGGAGGGGGCAAGGGATGGCAAGGTGGGGAGTGGGGATGCTCGTGCTCGAGCCCGTGGGTTGCAAGAAACTTTAGCAGGTGCTCTTGAAATGTAATGCTTCTGTTTCCATTTTCGTGGCGTGCGGCCGACCGATATCCTCGCCCCAGATTTCACCGATGCGTTCGCGTCGACCGACACGGCGCTGGTCGCCGCGTGGCATTATCTTGGTCGTCTACCGGAAGTCGAACGAGTCGCGATCCCGCGGCAAGCAGGGCTCGTCTTCGCCGACCTCGCCCAGTGTCTAGAGGAGCCGGTAGGGCGCAGCCATCTCGGCGCCGCGCGTAAGATCCAGCATCTGCTCGTCGAGTATTTGGACTGCGCGCGCGACAAATCCACGACATTCTGGAAGGCGGTCAGCACCGTTGCGACAGCGGTCCACATCAAGCCGAGCATCTTCCTCGACGTCAATGTCGTCTTCGCCTACCCTCACTATCTCCCCGCCAATCTCAATCGCCTGATCGGCGATTATGTCGTCGATGGCCAGCACCGCATCGCTGCGGTCCAGAATTACATGTCGGCGAAGAAGCGTGACGCGATCGTCGACACGCTTCTTTCCAAGATTGCGGCGGAGCCGTTCGCGGCCGAGGCTGGGACCGAGGAGATCGGGCATCAATTCGCCGAGCTGGCCGCCGAGGCGCTCACGCAGGTACGCGCGAACGCGCGGCTGCGTCAGATCTTCCTGTTCCCGCCACCTCCTTCAGCAGCCCCATCCACTCGCGAAATGGTCTTGAGCTTTGCACTCTGGACCGGATGCCCTCCGCCCGAGGGCGATGTCGTCGCCGCGCAGTTCGCGCCGGTCACATCGTTCGGGTTTGGAGTCACTTCAAATGGTTTCGCGCATTTCGGACATTCGGGTCGAGCAGGCTCAGCGGGACGGTCGCATCGTCGGCTTGCCCAAGGATTTCGCCGAGGAGGTGGCGGCGCTCGTCGACTTTCTCATCGATTGCCACATCTGGTCCGACCTGACCTTGCCGTTCGACGGCGAGGTCATGGCCCATGGCCCGGGACGCTGGCGCGTTCCAGTTCAGGACGGATGGTGGCTGATGTTTGGCTGGATCCCGCTGTTCGGGCCGGTCGAGCTGCAACTTTGGCATGAGAGCGATGGCTGAACCTCGAGACTTCCCACCCCAGTCGCCGGGCGCGTTCCTGCGCGATCGTGTATTGCACAAGCCCGGCGCGCGCATCACGCAGGAGGAATTGGCCGAGGCGCTCGATGTATCGCGCTTCACCGTCAACCAGATTATCAACGGTCATCGCGCGATCACCGCCGACATGGCTGTCCGCTTGGCGCATGTGCTCGGCACCTCGGCCGACTTGTGGCTCGACATGCAAAAGCGCGTCGATTTGTTCGAA
>JAYRLF010000068.1:0-13705 GCA_041905385.1 Allosphingosinicella sp. | reverse complement strand
CCAGGGTAAGGCCTGGAATGAAGCGCGGCTGGATGACGATGCCGAAGGTCAGCGTCTCCGAGACTTCGTTGCGGAGATCCGGATTTCCGCCGGTCGTGATGAGCGTGCGCAGCGTGTTTTCCGCCACGTCCTGGAAGGTCGCCAGGCGTGATTCCGCGCTGGCGCCGGCGTTGCTGCCGTTCGCAAAGACGCCGTAGCCGGGGTTCGCCTGGAACTCGGCCAGGCAGGCGGCCCGACGCTGGGTCGGATTGGGGCCTGCGTTGATCCGATCCGCGTCGCACGGATCGATCAGGGCGGCGCCGAGCGCGGTCGAGGTCGGCGCGAGGAGCTGATCCAGCGTCGGCGCGCGGAAATTGCGGCTGTATGACGCGCGTAGCGCGATGTCCCTGACGACCTGCCACCGAGCACCGACGCTCCACAGATTCTCCGTCCCCGCGATCGAATTGTCGACATAGCGGTAGGCGCCGGTGACCTCGAAGGATTCGACCAGCGGTAGCGTGAAGTCGCCGCCGACGATCGGGATCCGGACTTCGGCCGAAAATTCATCGGTATTGTAGCCGCCGGACCGCGGCAGAGTAACGGTCCCGACGCCGGTCAGGCCCTGCTGGTTCGCCGGAAGCGGGATGAAGTCGACCGACTCGTCGCGATGCTCATAGGCGACGCTGAAGCCGAGGTCGCCGCCGGGCAGCGTGAACAGCGAGCCGCCCAAGGTGGCGAGGAAATCGACCTGCTTGTTGCGATAGTCCAGGCCTGTGCGCGCGTTGATATATTCGCGCGCGGCCTGGCTGACATTGCCGTCACCGAAGGGATTGATCGGCGCGCAAGCCGGATCGTCGTTCGTCGTGACGGCGTCGTTGTTGATCGCGCAGACGACCGTGCCGGCGGCGTTCCGGACGGCGTTGATGGCATTGTTGAAGCGCGAATTGATGATGCCCCAGGACCGGTTGCCGCCTTCGACGCGCGCATAGCTGCCGCTCACGGACCAATAGAATTCGCGGGTGCCGAGGTTGAAGTCACCTTCGAGGCCGAGCAGCCCGCGCCAGGTTTCCGTGGTCGTGATATTCTCGTTTTCAAGGAGAAGGTCAGTGAAGCCCTTCGAGACCCAAAGCGGCGCACCGAATGCAAATGATGGACTTGCCTGGCTCAACGTTGCGATCTGCGCCGCGGTGAGGAAACCGTTATTGCGATTGAATTGGATCGCACCCGCGTTCGACGCGGCCGAACTGAGCACGGTCTTCGACTGGAGCTGAGGCACTTCGGTGCCTTCAGTGCGGGCATAAAGCAGCTCCGCGACGAGCCGGACCTGGTCGCTGAAGTTGAAACGGCCGATCGCGTTGGCCGATATGCGTTCAAGACCGGTTCGCAATCCCGACAGGTCGGCGAAGCGAAATCCCTCGCCCCCCTGTCCGAATGGCACCGACACGAATGTACCCGGATTGAAAGGAATGACCGTGCCATTGCTGCCGAACTGCAGCGGCTGCCCGTTGATGCGTGCGAAGCAGAGCTGGTTGCCGCACGGCGGCTGCGGCACCGGGGCTGGAATGGTGAAAATCACGCCATTGTTGTTCCAGGCGTAGAACCGGGCATCGAGAAGTTCACGCACGGAGGGAATACCGTCGCTCGGGCCGGTATCGGTGCCGCCCGCACTCAGTGCGTTGCTTGCGGTAACGCGCGAAAGGTTCGTAAGCGGCCGGGCGCTGAAGGAAAGCGGCGCGGTCTTCGACCATTCGACGTTCAGCGCGATGTTGCCGCGCCCATCGGCGAAGTTCGTCCCGACCGTCCCGCGCGCGGAGTAGATCGGATAGTCGCCGCGCGAGGAAATGCCTGCCTGTGCATCGAGCTCGATGCCTTCGAAATCGTCGTTGAGGATGAAGTTGATGACGCCGGCGATCGCGTCCGAACCGTAGATGACGGCGCCGCCGGCCTGGACGACCTCGACCCGTTCGATCAGGCCGGTCGGGATGATGTTGGTGTCGACCTGCGCGTCGCCGAGACCGCTGCTGGAGGTGACGAAGCGCCGACCGTTCAGGAGCGTCAGGGTCCGGCCGGCGCCGAGGCCGAACAGGTTCGGAAATTGCTGACCGGTGCCGCTGCCTGCGCCAACGCTGGGGGACTGGGCGAGCGCGGGGATGTTCGACGTCACCTGATTGAGCGCCTGCGACGCGCTGACGAAGCCGCGGTCGGTCAATGACTGGGCGTCGACTGCGACGACCGGCGCGACCGTATCCGTGGCGGAGCGGCGGATACGCGATCCGGTGACGACGATCGGCTCGTCGCTCGCTTCGGCGCCGACCGCCTCGATCGAGCCGCTCGCGGGCTGATCCTGCGCCGCCGCATCGTCCTGGGCCAAGGCCGGGGTGGAGAGGAAAAATATCCCGGTCACGATCGCGGTCGAGGTCAGTCCGGTCCGCAGGAATTCCGCCTTCATGTCTGTCTCCCTTTCCCCCGTGGCGCGCGGCTTCGGGCGCGCGTCCAGCTATCGGTCATCATAAGCGGCCCCAGCGGTTTTTCTTGTCGAACCGCGAAGCTTTCCGGCGGCGGGCGGCAACAATTATGCAGCCGTACTGTCCCGAAATGGCAAAACTTGTCGGTGGGATGTGGTGCGCAGAATCAGCCGCGTAGCGCCCTCAGCAGCCGGTCGATATCGTCCTGGTCGTTGAACACAGAGGGCGTCACCCGGAAGCGGTTGCGACCGATCGTCATGCGCACGCCGGCGGCCTCCATGCGCGGCGCGAGGCTGCGGGCATTGTCCATCGGACAGGTGACGATCGGCGCGGAGGATTCGCGCGGCGTGATCACCGGATAGCCGAGCCGCGGCAATTCCTCTTTGAGGCGGTCGGTGAGGGTGCGGGCATGGGCGTTGATCCGGTCGACGCCGAGGCTGAGCAGATATTGCAGGCTGTGATCGAGATGGACCGCGGTCGTGTGCGGGAAGGTGCCGGTCGCGAACAGGCCGTCGGCATCGTCCTGCATGGTGAAATCGGCGACCCGCTCGCCCGGCGGATCGAACGGATAAGCGTGGGTCTGGAAGCTGGCGATTCCATAATAGCCGTAGCGCTTACGCTTGAGCCGGGCCTGCGACGCCCGTTTCGCATAGACGAAGCCGAGGCCGAAATCGGCCATCAGCCATTTGTAGGAGGAGCAGGCGGCGAAATCGACGCCGCTCGCCTTGATGTCGAGCGGAATTGCTCCGGCGGCGTGGACGACGTCGGCATAGACCAGCGCGCCGTGGCGGTGGGCGATCCGGCAGACCTCGGTCAGATCGTGCTGGAAGCCATTATAGGTGGAGACCAAGGAGAGGGCGACGAATTTGGTCCGGTCGGTGATCGCCCGCTCCATGTCCTCGAGCCGGATCCGGCCGTCGCGCGGGCGCAGCCAGGTGACGTTGGCGCCGCGCTGAGCGAGGCCTTCGTAGAGCGGGAAGGAGCCGAAGAAATGGAGCGTGTCGGTGACGATGTGGGCGTCGCTGTCGAACAGGTCGAGCGCATCGACGAGGATATGCTCGGCCGTGGTCGTGCTCTGGACATAAGCGACCTCGCCGCGGTCCGCGTTGATCAGCCGGGCGAAGTTGCCGAGGATCCGATCGTCGTCGACCGAGGTGCTGCCCGAGCCGGGCGTGCTGCGCGCGGCGAGATAGGAATCGACCGCCGCCCTGGCGCCGATGCTGACCGGGTGGGTCGAGCCGCTGTCTAGATAGGCGAGACGCGATTCGGGGAAGGACGTCCGGTCGGGCAGGGCCGCGGGGGCGGCCGGCACGGCGGCCTGGACCGCCGCGGCCGCGGCCGGAGCGGCGAGCGGGAGGCTCAGGAATTCGGCGAGGATCGCCCGTCGAGTCAGCTTCATCCTCCTCCCTTTCGTTCGATGCGGCACGGCGACCATAATCGAGCCGAAGCGTCATTTTTATTCCATCCTCGCCTTCCAGGCCGGTCCGCGGGTCGCGCGGCCCGTGCACGGCGCTTCGGGCGCAAAGATTATGCGAACGGGCACGCAATTGCGCGCGCGCCATGTTGCGGGAATAGATTATCCGGCCCGGACGCGCAGCGCCGTCAAACGGAACAATAAGTTGCGGATGGCCTGCGCTAGCTTCGGCGCGAGACGCTGATTTCAGGGGAGGCCAAATTGCGGTTCTGGGCGAACTCGACCTTGGTGCTTGCGCTCCTTGCAGCGGCCGCGACCGCGCAAAGGGCCGATCCGATCCCGGAGGTCCCCGGACCGGTGCTCGGCCCGGTCGCGAGCGAGCATCGCGCACGGATCAACGGTGCGACGATTCCCTATCGCGCGATCTTTCGCGAATATGAGCTGAAGTCGCCCGAGGGGCGGCCGTTGGCGACGATCTCGGCAACCGCTTATGTCCGCTCGGACGTGCGCGCCGCGGCGCGGCGGCCGGTCATCTTCTTCTTCAACGGCGGACCGGGCGCCTCGTCCTCGCCGCTGCATTTCCAGGCCTTCGGACCGCGGCTGCGGCCGCCCGGGCGGTCCGGCGACGGACCCTTTACCGACAATCCCGACAGCCTGCTCGACGCCGCCGACCTCGTCTTCGTCGACCCGGTCGGCACCGGCTTCAGCCGGGTGCTGCCGGGCGGCGACGGACAGCCTTATTGGGCGCCGCTCGCCGATGCCGCCGCGGTCACCCATCTGATGCGCAGCTGGCTGCGCGACAATGGCCGGGAGCTGTCGCCCTTGTTCATCGCTGGCGAGAGCTATGGCGGCTTCCGGCTGGCGACGATGATGCGCGATACGGCGGGCCTCAACCTGCGCGGGCTGGTGATGATCTCGCCGGCCACGGACATGAGCAGCCTCGCCGGCGCCGCGCCCGGCGACAACCGGTTCGTCTTCACATTTCCGAGCATGGCGGTCGCAGCCTGGCATCATCAGAAGGTCGACCGGCGCGGGCTCGGCGCCGAGCAGTTTTTCGACGAGGCGAATGCGTTCGCGGAGCGCGACTATGTGGTGGCGCTGCATCAGGGATCTTCACTGCCCGACGCCGAGCGCCGCCGGATCGCCGAGCGGATGTCCAGCTTCATCGGCCTGCCGCCGGAGACCATCCTGGCGGCGAACCTGCGGGTCAGCGACGACCTGTTCGTCGACAGCCTGATGCGCGCCGAGAATCAGCTGGTCGGGCGTCTCGACAGCCGCGTGACCGCGCCGGTGCGACCGCCGGCGCGCGAAGGGCGGCCGGCCGCGGCCAATGATCCCTCGCTCGGCCTGGGCGCGACCAACGTCATCCGCTCGGCCGCGATCACCCGCTACATGGCCGAGGAGCTCGGCGTCCGGCCGGGCCGCGACTATGTGTCGCTGACGCTCGACGTCAATTTCCGCTTCAACTGGCAGGAGCCGACCAATGACCGGGTCCGGCTCTACAATCCGTTGCGCAACGTGTCGGAGGCGATGGCCGCGCAGCCGGGCCTGCAATTGATGGTGGTCGGCGGGCTTTACGACATCGTCGTCCCGGTCGCCGGCGCGCGCTACGCCGTCCGCCATGCCGGCATTCCGCTCGACCGAGTCCGGTTCCTCGCCCTGCCGTCGGGCCATTCGCCGTTCGACGAGCCGCCGATCCGGAACCGCTTCGCCAATGACGTCCGGGCCTTCATGGCCGCCGCCGCGCGGTGATGGGGCCCGGTACAAATATGTTGCCTTGCCGAAAATGAAGGATAGGATTGGTCGCTCATCCAACGGATCGGGCGTGAGAATGCGCGAGGAGCTGTCCGCAGTCGATATTCGTATCCTGGAGCAGATCCAGAAGGATTCGTCGCTCTCCACCAGCGACCTGGCCGACCGGGTCGGCCTGTCGCAATCGCCCTGCTGGCGGCGGCTCCAGCGGCTGAAGGACGAAGGCTATATCAAGGGCGAGGTCGCGCTGGTCGACCGCGCGCGGCTCGGCTCGACCCTGCTGATTTTCGCTACCTTGCGGATGGGCCGGCTGACCGACGAGCAGCGCGCCGAGTTCCGTCGCAAGATCGAGGACACGGCCGAGATCCTCGAATGCTACAGCCTGTTCGGCGAGATGGACATCATGATCAAGGTGCTCGCCCCATCGCTCGAATGGTATCAGAAGTTCATCTTCTCGGTGATCCTGAAGCTGCCCGGCGTGAACGACATCCAGTCGACCGTGACCCTGGCCGAGTTCAAGAATGTGACGGCATTGCCGCTGCGGGGATTCCTGGGCCGCTGACGCATTGGCATTGCCGAACCTGGGGCTGGAGCGGAACGATCTTGCCGCTCATCCTGGCCAGGCCACCGACATCGCAAGGAAAATCCCCGCGGGCGTCACTAGGCTGGCGCCGAGGAGGAAGGCGCCGGCGTGTCCCCCCAGGACACCTCACGGGCGGCGCCTTCCTTCGATTTTTTGAAGCAAGGCAGGCGCACGGCATGAGGACATCCGGTTTCATCTTGTTGATCCTCGCCATCTTCGGCAGTGCCCCTGCCGCCGCCCAGTCGGCGACCGACGAGCTGGTGATCATCCAGAACAACGAGACGGTCGGCCATGTCCGCTCGACCCAGGAGGGCAACCGGATCCGGGTCGACTATCTGGTCGACAGCAACGGCCGCGGCCCGCGCCACACCGAGGAGATCGTGATCGGGCCGAACGGCATCCCGACCAGCTACACCGTCAATGGCCGTTCGCTGATGGGCGGCCCGGTCGCCGAGACCTATCGCTGGGAGAATGGGCGCGCGACGTGGGAGAGCCAGGCCGACCGCGGCAATGTCGCGGCGCCGCAGCCGCGGCTCTACATCGTCAACGACAACAGCCCATTCGCGCTCGGCGTCTATGCCCGGGCCCTGCTCGCCGATGCCGATCACCGGATCGACGTGCTGCCGGCCGGGCAGCTCAGCCTCGAGAAGGTGCGCGAGCTGACGCTCCGCTCCCGCGAGCAGTCGATCCCGGTGACGATCTATCGGCTCGACGGCATCGACATGTCGCCCGATTATGTCGTGCTCGACCGCGACAACAAATTGTTCGCGTCCGGCGGCGCGATCCGGCGGGGCTGGGAATCGCAGGGCCGCGCGCTGACCCGGATCTATGCCGAGATCGGCGCCGAGCAGTCGCGGGCGTTGCAGCAGCGGCTGGCGCATCGCTTCGACGGGCCGGTGCGGATCCGCAACGTCCGCATCTTCGAGCCGCGCGAAGGCCGGCTGTCGCCGCTTTCGACCGTGGTGGTGATGGGCCAGCGGATCGCCCAGGTGCTGCCGGGGCGGGAGCAAGGCCCGGCGCCGGCCGGGCAGGCGGTGATCGACGGCGAAGGCGGAACCTTGCTCTCGGGCCTACACGACATGCACGCCCATCTCAATTCGCGCTCGAGCCTGTTCTACCTTGCCGCCGGCGTGACCTCGGTCCGCGACCAGGGCAATCAGAATGCTGCATTGCTGCGGCTGATGCGGGCGCTCGACGCGGGCACGCTGGCCGGGCCGCGGGTGGTGCCCAACGGCTTCCTCGAAGGCCGCAGCCCCTTCTCGGCGCGCAACGGCCTCGTCGTCGACAGCGAGGAAGCGGCGGTCGACGCGGTCCGCTATTATGCCGATCGCGGCTATTGGCAGATCAAGGTCTACAATTCGATGAACCCGGCCTGGGTGCCGGCGATCACCCGCGAGGCGCATCGCCGGGGCCTGACCGTGACCGGCCACATCCCGGCCTTCACCACGCCCGACGCGATGATCCGCGCCGGCTATGACGAGATCGCCCATATCAACCAGCTGATGCTCGGCTGGCTGATCCGCGAGGGCGAGGATACGCGCAATCCGCTGCGGCTGACCGCGATGGCGCGCGGCGCGACGCTCGACCTCAATTCGGATCCGGTGCGGGCGACGATCGCCCTGATGCGCGAGCGCAACATCGCCCAGGACACGACCGCGGTGATCCTCGAGCGGCTGATGCTGAGCCGGGCCGGCACGGTCGCCGAGCAGGACGCGCCCTACCTCGACCATATGCCGATCGGCTACCAGCGCTATCGCCGGCGCAGCTTCGTCACGATCAACACGCCCGAGGAGGACCAGGCCTATCAGCGCGGCTTCCAGCGGATCATCGAGACGCTCGGCCTGCTGCACCGCAACGGCATCCGGCTGCTGCCGGGCACCGACGACGGCACCGGCTTCACTGTCCAGCGCGAGCTCGAGCTTTACGTCCGCGCCGGCATCAGCCCGGTCGAGACGCTGCGGATCGCGACGCTCGGCATGGAGGAATATATGGGCCGCGCGCACGAGCTCGGCTCGATCGAGCGCGGCAAGTATGCGGACTTCTTCCTGATCCCCGGCGATCCGACCCGCGACATCTCCGCGATCCGGCAGGTGCGGATGACGATGCGCGGGGGCGTGGCCTATTTCCCGAGCGAAATCTATTCTGCCCTCGGCATCCGGCCGTTCGCCGAACCGCCCGCAATCGTCCCGGCAACGCCGGAGCCGAACAGCGGCGGCGAGGAGGAAATGGGCGGCGGCTTCTCGCAGGACGATGAGGAGGGGCACGAATGGGAATGAAGGCTTTGGCGGCGCTTATGATCGCGCCGATGGTGATCGCCGCGCAGGACAGTCGGCCGCCGGTGCAGCATTTTGCGCGCCCGGGATCGACCGCGCCTTTCTCGCCGGCGGTGCGGGTCGGCGACAATCTCTATCTGTCGGGGATGATCGGGGCGCGGCCGGACGGGACGATGCCGGAGGGCTTCGAGGCGCAGGCGCGCCAGACCATGGACAATATCGGCGCGGTCCTGACCATGACCGGTCATAGCTTCCGGGACGTCGTCCGCTGTACCGTGATGCTCGAGAATATGGCGGATTGGCCGGCCTTCAACCGGGTCTACGTCACCTATTTCCCGAACATGCCGCTGCCGGCGCGCAGCGCGTTCGGCTCGGACGGTCTGGCGCTCGGCGCCCTGGTCGAGGTCGAGTGCCAGGCCTATGCGCCGGCCCGGCCCGCCCGATGAGCGACGCGGCCGATAGCGCCGTCCGCGCGGACGGCGATCGGCCGCACCTGAAGCAGGCGGTCGGCCTGACCGGCGTCGTCATGCTCGGCGCCGGCCAGGCGATCGGCGTGTCGATCTTCACCGTGCTGCAGCCGGCCGCCGAGATCGCCGGCTCCGGCCTCCTGATCGCGGTCGTGCTCGCGGCGCTGCCGATGATCTTCTTCGCCATGGCCTATGCCTATCTGGCCTCGGCGCTTCCGCGCTCCGGCGCGTCTTACGAATGGCCGCGGCGCTTCGTCCATCCCCTCGCCGGCTTCCTGGTCGCCTGGCTGAGGATCCTGACCAATGTCGGCGCGCTGACCCTGCTCGCGACGGTGCTCGTTTCCTATGCGAACATGGCGGTGTCGCTGCCGACCAGGCCGACCATGGCGGCCGTCTTCACCGCGATCTTCGCGCTCAATTATGTCGGCGTCGGCATCGCCGCGCGGGCGCAGACGCTGATGATGGTGCTGCTGCTCGCGGCGCTGACGATCTTCGTCGGCTCCGGGCTGCCGCTGGTCAGCGCGGACGTGGTCGGCCCGCTGACCGGCAATGGCTGGTTCGCGGTGATCGTCGCGATCCCGCTGATGATCAGCCTGTTCCTCGGTATCGAATCCTCGGTCGAGATCGGCGAGGAGGTGCGCGATCCGACCCGGACGATCCCGCGCGGCATCGCGCTCGCGGTGATGCTCACCGCAGCGGTCTATTTCAGCGTGGCCGGGGTCGCACTCGCATTGATCGGGCCGGCGCAGCTGGCGGCGAGCTCGGCGCCGCTGATCGATGCCGCCCGGGTGCCGCTCGGCGACTATGCGCTGCCCTTGATCCTCACCGCCGCCGTCGTCTCGATCCTGAAGTCGATCAACGTCGTCGTCATGACCTTCTCCCGCGCGATGTTCGCGATGGGCCGCTGCGGCGCGCTGCCGCCGGCGCTGGCGCGGATCCATCCGCGCTTCGGCACGCCGCATGTGGCGGTGCTGGTCGGCTATGTGCTGACGATGGCGGCGATCTTCCTGCCGTCGAGCCTGGTCTTCCTGCTGCTCGCGGTGAACATCCCGACCATGCTCAAATATCTCGCCTGCTGCTGGGCGGCGATCAACGTCAGCCGCTTCCACCCGGAACTGCATGCGAAAGCCGCGCTCGCCTGGTCGCCGGGGCGGGTGCAGTTGGTCGGGTCGATCGGCGTGCTGTGCGCGCTCGGCATCGTCGCGGCGGGCCTGGCGGCGGACTGGCGACCCTATGTGCTGGTCCTGACCTGGGCCGCGATCGGCCTGATCTATTGGTTCGTGCACGCGCGAAACCGGCAAATCGAGATCGAATAAAGCGGCAGCTTTTTCGGACGTGGCGCGGCGAGAATTATGCGACGTCTCCCCATGGCCGCCCCATCTTAGGGTAACAAATGCGCCACCCCGAACATAGAATTGTGGAAGAATAGAGAGTTCGGGGCGGGCTCGTGCCGTGTCCCCCATGAGCCTGAGGTCAGCGCGTGGACACGGATCCGGCATATGTAACGACGAGCATGGGGGGCGAGGCCTATGCCCAATGGGTGCGGCGCGCGATCCGCCAGGCCCGCTCCGACGGCGCCGACCTAATCCCGCTCTACGACAGCTCGGTCGAGGAGCCGGTCGAGCTGCTCCGCGACCTGGTCGAGGATGCGTTCCGCGCGCCGATCACCTCGAAATATCAAAGCGTCTTCGTCGGCGGGAATCCCTATGTCGTCGACGCGATCGCCAAGCGCTACGACGTGCCGGCTCGGCGGGTGCTGCCGACCACCGGCGCGACCACCGGCCTGTCGCTCGTCTATCGGACCTTCCTCAAGCGCGGCGACCATGTCCTGGTCGAGACGCCGGGCTTCGATCTGTTCGGCGACATCGGCCGCTCGCTCGGCGCCCAGGTCGACTTCTTCCGCCGCGACGGCGAGGATCATGCGATCGACGAGTTCGAGATCGCCCGCAAGCTGACGTCCAAGACTAGGCTGGTCGTGCTGTCCGACCTGCACAATCCGAGCGGGATGATGCTGCGGCCCGACGTGATCGCCCGGATCGCGCGGATGTGCGCCGAGCGGGGCGCCAAATTGGTCGTCGACGAGGTCTATGGCGATTATGCCGCCGATGCGGGCCGCCCCGGCACCGCCAGCCAGCTCTCTCCCAACATCATCGCCATCTCTAGCCTGACCAAGATCTACGGGCTGTCGACGCTGCGCTGCGGCTGGATCATCGCCTCGGACGAACTGCTCGAACCGATCCGCCGGGTCAGCGACCATTTCGAGTTCGGCATCTCCAAGCTCGCCCATGCGGTCGCGGCCTTGGTGCTCGAGCAACGGGAAAGGTTCGACGATTATTCCCACTCGGTGCTGGCGGCGGCGCGGCCGGTGCTGGAGCGCCACTTCGCGCAATGGCAGGAGGCGGGCCTGGTCCAGGGCCGGCTGCCCGATCATGGCTGCATCTTCTTCCCGAAGCTGGCCGGGGTGCGCGACACGATCACTTTCTCCGAATGGCTGGCGGACGAGCAGGGCGTGATCGTCGCGCCGGGCGAGTTCTTCGGCTCGGCCGGTCATGTCCGGATCGGCTTCGCCCATGCGCCGGACGTGCTCGAGGACGGCCTGTCGCGCTTTCACCAGGGACTGCGGGACTATGTCTCGCAGCAGGGGCGGCGGGTCCGGAAGACTGAGGTCGCGCCGGTTCCGGGGGAATAGGCTATTTTTGCCCCTCCCTTTCAAGGGAGGGGCTAAAAGTGGGTCAGCGCGGCAGGCAGCGATTGTCGGGCACGCCGGCGACCCGCTCCCAGCGATAGCCTTCGACGCTGCGGTCGCCGATCGTGTAGGTGGTCGGCTGGCGCGCGAAGCAGGGACCGAACGCGTCGGAGGCCGGCACGAGCGTCGCCGTTCCGTCGATGATCACGGCCTGGAACTCCTGCGCCGCCTGCGGACCGGCCTCGCGCGTCACGATCTCGGCCCAGGCGGCGTGATCGAAGCGCCAGCCGGTCGCGCGCCGGGCGAAGATCTCGCGCATGACGATGTCGAGGTTGCGCCGGCCGCCCGAGGCGGCTCGGATCTTCGAGTCGAGATCGGCGAAATAGAGCTGGCCGCGGCGATAGGGGAGGTGGCGGATATCGTTGTCGCTGAAGCCGATTTCGACGATTCGGGCGGCCGACCAGTTGCGCGCGGCATTGGTGTAATAATCACGGGCGACCTCGTTGATCTCCTCGCCATAATCGGCGACCGAGCCGAAGCCGCCGCGCAGCTGCAAATTGGTGGTGTAATAGGAGGTCAGCCCCTCGCTGAACCAGCTGGTCACGCCCTGCGGACCTTCGACGAAGCCGACGAAGCCGTGGATCATCTCGTGGAACAGCAGGCCCTGCGGCCCCTCGGTCGATTCGCCGGGCTGAGCCGGTCCGCGCGACAGCATGAAGCTGTTGGTGAGCGCGGTGCCGCCGCCGAAGGGCGGCGTGTCGAGGATGCGGGCGAAGACGCGATAGGGCGGCGGATTGGGGTTGCGGAAGAAGGTCTTGAGATAGTCGTAGACCCGGCTCGCCTGGCCCATGGTCGCGGCCGGATCCCAGGGCGGAACGCCGAGCCAGGTCGCGCTGAAGCCGCGGTTGGGGCCGGTCGCGGGGTAGCGGCCCGCCGGGCCGGCCAGGTACCAGCCCTGGCGGAGCTCCGCCGCCGGCGCGCGCAGCTCGAAATCGCCGTCGCCGAAGGAGGAGGAGGCGATCGAGCCCGGCTCGAGGTCGCCGAGGTCCCAGCGCACCCGCGAGACGGCGGTGGCGATATTCTCAGGCAGCACCAGGAAGCCGGAACCGGCACCGCTGACGCCGCCCATGGTCGGGCGGATGCCGAAGGGCGGCCCGCGGCGGTTGCTGATCGGCTCGACGAGGGAACGGTAGGTGATGATCAGCGGCAGGACGACATCGCGCTCGGCGCGCCAGTGACGGTAGAAGGGGAAGCCGCCGGGCACGGGCGTATCGTTCTCGACTGCCAGCGGCACAATGCCGTTGCGATCGGTGACGACGAGGTCCTGGACTCGATCGCTTATGCCGGTGACGCCGGCATAGACGATCGGCGCCGACAGAGAGAGGCGGCCGCCGGTCACCTGGCCCTCGCGGATCACCGAGCGGACGGCGATCGCGTCCACCTCGGTGCCGGACCGGATCGGACGGAGCAGGACGTCGAACGTTCCGGCGCGCACGGCCTGCGCCGCCTGCGGCTGCGCGCTTGTCGGTGCGGGGACCCCCGTCAGCGCGAGCGCGACGGCGGCGCCGGGGGCGAACAGGGGGGTGGCGGTCCGGGCCATCGACTTTGTCTCCTCAAATCCTGCAATCACTTTCGGGCAGCGCGGTTCGCACCCATTGGATGCCCGGCCGCGGCTCGCCCCACGGCCGGAAGCTGACGGTCAGCTCCTGCTCGCCGCGGCGAAGCCGCAGCGTCAGGTCCGACGGCCGCTCCGACTGCTCGGCGGCCTCGATCGCGTCGGGCGCCAGGATCAGATCGCCGTCCTGCACGCCCGCCGCCGCGGCGGCCGAGCCCGCCCGCAACTGGCGGACGATCGCGTGCCCGTCGCTTTCCCGCGACAGCCGGAAGCCGAGCTGGAATCGGGCGAGCGGTTGGGCCTCGCCCCGGAAGCAGGGGCCGAGCAGATCACTGGGAAGGTCGAGCGGCGCCCCGGCCATCATGCCGTCGAACTCGGCCGCACCGGCCGGCCCGAGCGCCTCGGCCACGAGGCCGCGCCAATAGGAGATCGGATCGCTGTCCGCGAGTCGCGCAATGTAGCGCAAGATCA
>JAYRLF010000506.1:0-2477 GCA_041905385.1 Allosphingosinicella sp. | reverse complement strand
CACCCCCGGCCCCTCCCTGCGTGCAGGGAGGGGAGTTCGTCGACTACCTTAGCGCGTATCGCGCCTTCGCCGCGACACGAACCCTTCGTCGGGAGATAGCCCTAGCCCGAATTCCCCACCGCCTGGTTCGTCGCCGTCTCCGCCGCCGGCGGCGGGATCGTCAGCGGGTGGCATTGCGGCAGCCGCAGGCGCGCGGAATCGTCGCAGGAGCGGACCTGGGTGTCGCCATTGGGCGCGATGAACGTCGCCCAGTGGCGCCCGTCATTGCACAGCGCGACCCACATCTTCATGCCGCGATAATCCTCCTGGAAGCGCGTCACCTCGACCCGCTGGCAGCGGCGGCCGTTGCGCCGGATCGCGTCCATGATGGCGAGCCTGCGATATTGGTCGCTCAGCGTGTTCAGCCGGTCATGATAGGGATTTTCGACCGCGATCTGCTTGACCTCTTCCGGTGGCCGGCCCTGCTCGCAGCCGGCTATCGGAATCGCGAGTGCCGACGCGGCCAGAATTGCTGCCCTTCTCATCGTCATTCTCCTCAGGCGGCGGCCTGCTTGCGATAGGCTTCGCGCAGGGAAACCTTGTCGATCTTTCCGGTTCCGAGCTTGGGCAGCGGCGCGTCCGCGAACCAGACGAAGGCCGGCAGCTTGAACTGGGCGATCTGCTCGGACAGGAAGGCGCAGAGCGTCTCCTTGTCGAGTTCCCCTTGCTCGCAGTAGACGACCGCGCCCGGCACCTCGCCGAGCCGCTCGTCGGCAATGCCGAACACCGCCGCCTCGGACACCGCCGGATGGGTGTAGATCGCCGCCTCGACCTCCTGGGCGCTGATATTCTCGCCGCCGCGGATGATGATGTCCTTCTTGCGGTCGACGATGAACAGATAGCCGTCCGCATCGAGATAGCCGACGTCGCCGGTCCGGAAATAGCCGTCCTCGGTGAAGGCGGCCGCGGTCGCCTTCTCGTCGCGCCAATAGCCGCGGATATTGGCCGCGGAGCGGATCGCGATCTCGCCGACCTCGCCGGGCGGCAGGTGGGCATTGTCGTCGCCCAGGATCGCCATTTCGACCATCGGCCGGTGCGGCCGCCCGGTCGAGGCCGGCTTGTCGTGATAATTGCTCCAGAAATTGCTGCAGCCGACCGCATTGGTCTCGGTCAGGCCATAGCCGAGCGCGGGCTTGGCGGTGGCGAAGCTCCGCTCGAGCCGCTCGACATGGGCGACCGGGCGCGGCGCGCCGCCGGCGGCGATGTCGGTCAGGGTCGACAGATCATATTTGTCCCGGTCGGGATGCTGCATCAGCTCGAGGCTCATCGTCGGAACGCCGACGAAATAGGTGATCTTCTCCTTGTCGATCAGCCGCAGCGCCTCGCCCGCATCCCATTTCGGCAGCAGCACCATGGTCCGGCCGATCACGAAGCTGTTGAGCAGCACCGGCACCTCGCCGGTGACGTGGAACAGCGGCACGTTGACCAGGGTCTTGGGCACGGCGGGCACCGGTTCGCCCTGGCTCTCCTTGATCGCCAGCAGCACCGCCAGCCCCATCGCATAAGTGTAGACGCCGGTCGTCACCGCCCGGTGGGTCGAGACGGCGCCCTTGGCGAGGCCGGTCGAGCCGGAGGTGAACAGGATCGTCGCATCGTCCTGCGGCGCGATATCCGGCAGCTCGACGTCGCCCTCGACCAGCAGCGGCGCGATCGCCGCCGCGATCGGCTGCTCGACCGGCAGCGTCGCGACCTCGAGCGTCAGCCCGGTCTGGGCGATCCGCGCCGCGCGCGCCGCGTCGGCGATCACCAGCTTGGGTTCGCTCAGCTCGAGCGCATGGCGCAGCTCCTCGACCTGCCACCAGCCGTTGATCAGGGTCGAGACGCCGCCGGCCTTCAGGATCGCCATATGGGCGACGATCCAGGCGGGGCAGTTGCGCATCGCGATCGCCACCCGGTCGCCCTTGCGGATCCCGGCCGCGACCAGCGACTTGGCGAGCCGGGTCGCCGCGCCATGGAGGTCGGCGAAGGTCAGCCGTTCGTCGCCGGCGACCACCGCCTCGGTCTGGGCGTGGAACATGCAGAAGAAATCGAAAAGCATGCTGAGGGTGGGCGGCAGGTTGGTGACGATCGCCTGACCCTGCTCGTCGCGGCCGAGCTGGATCTTCCCGCCTTCGCCCGTGACCAAGGCCAGCACGGCGTCATATTTGCGGTCGAGCTCGCTCGGCATCCCCTCGGCGCTCCTGCTTTGCCTTTTCTCTGCCCCCTCTTGAGCGATTTCGAGGCAGGTGGGAAGAGAAGGTCGCCAACGGCTGCTTTGCAGCCGAGCTGCGGCTTACGGCAGTCCCCCGGACTGCCGCGCACCTACGCTACCCCGTACACGGCTTTGGATTGCCGGGGGCAATCCAACCCTTCTCTCTGCCGGCCCGGAAATCGTGGCAGGACAAGGCCGTTCCGGGTCACACTGAGCCGGAACGGCCCTATCAAGGCGCGAGCCCGAG
>JAYRLF010000067.1:0-13736 GCA_041905385.1 Allosphingosinicella sp. | reverse complement strand
CAGCTGCTCGAGGCCGCACCGGTGCGGCTGACCGGAGCGACGACATTCACAAGCAGGAGACAAAAATGGCCAAGGGACAGCAGAGATCCAACAAGGAAGCGCGCAAGCCGAAGAAGTCGGCGCCGCCCAAGCCGAACGCGTCCAGGCCTTCGGTCAAGATCCCTTTGCCCAATCTCCAGAAGAGCTGAGCCCGCCGCAGGCGAGAGAGCCGAAAGGACCGAGAATGCACCTGCCCTCTTCCCTCTGCCGCGCCCAGGAAGCCCATCATCGCGATCGCGCGGACGGCGCGCTCCTCGACAATGTCCGCCGGATCGCGGCTTCGGCCGCGGCCGCCTGGCGACAGGAGGCGGAGAATGCCGAACGGCACGAGGCGCGGCGTGCAAGAGCCAATGTGCCAATTGGGGTGGCGCGGGCGGTGGAGCTTCCCGCCCGGCCGCGCGCCGTTCGAGGCGCTGGAGCGGTCCGCGAGATTTGAGCTTGCCGTCACTGCCAGCCGCCGACCGGCGGCCGGGCACACGATCTCAGGAGAATATGACCATGAGCCGAGCCATCCATATCGACGCAATCGATGCCGACATCATCGCCAAGTGCAAAAGCCTGGGCGTCGCGATCAGCGCGATCGAGCGCCTCGCCTCGGGCGGAACCCGGGTCGTGCTCAACAGCTCGATCGGCGCCGCATCGGTCCGCAAGGCCTATAAGGAGTCGCTGCTGGTCGGTCCGGTTACCCGCACGCCGACCGGAGCGACCCGGAGCCAGTATGCGGAGCGCAGCCAACACAGCATCAGGCCGATGCCGGAGCCGGCGCGCACCGCCGCACCGGCCGCCCGCCGGCCGGCGGGGCGCTGATCGCGCTGCTGTCTTTTGAAGCAGCCTGACCGGCTAGCGTCGCCTCAGCTCGTAATCGATCCGGATGCGGACCCAGGCGCCGACGAGCGAGCGGCCGCCGCGGCGTGGCGGGCGGACGCGGAATTCCCAGGCGGCGGCGAGGACAGCGCGGTT
The DNA here is from genome assembly GCA_041905385.1 of Allosphingosinicella sp. Taxonomy (GTDB): domain Bacteria; phylum Pseudomonadota; class Alphaproteobacteria; order Sphingomonadales; family Sphingomonadaceae; genus Allosphingosinicella. The sequence continues at coordinate 12,737 of JAYRLF010000067.1, read as the reverse complement.
GATCTGGGAGCCTTGCGGCCATTCCTCGAGCGCGACGCAATCCTCGACGCGATAGTCGGGTGAGGTGCGACAGGCGATCAGGCCCCAGCCCGGGCCGTGCGCTGTCGAGAGATAATTGCGCAGCATCTGCTCGCTCGGCTCGCGATACCATTCGGCGGCGTAGAGCGGCTCGCCATTGGGCGCGGTGCCGACCTGCTCGCTGTCGCGGGAGGCGGCGGGGCGATTGTCGGCGGGGCCGTAAGCGGCGCTCGGCGGCCGCGGCGCCGGCCGGCTCGGGCTCGGGCGGATGGCGGTCGACGGCGGCAATTGCCATTGCATCGGCAGGATCGGCTGAGGCGGCGGCTCGGCCGCCGGCTGGACGGGTGACGGCGGCTGCGGCTGCTCCGGCGGGCGCGGCCGGGTCTCGGACCGTTCCGCCGGCTCCTGCTCGGGCTCCGGGCTAGGCTCCTCCTCCGCCTTCTCCGCCGGTTCGGGAGCGATGAAGGTGACCACCGTCGCGCTGTCCTCCTCCACACCGGGCGGGCGGCCCGGCCCCATGGTGAAGAGCAGGAATAGCATCAGCGCCTCGATCGCCAAGGCCAGGCCGAGGCCGAGCATGCGGCGGCCGGCTCCGGGGCGGGCCTGCTCGACGAAGGGCGTGGCGGGGGCGATCCTGGACTGGAACAAGGGGTCTTCGGTGGCGGCGTCCGCGGGACCTTGACCCGAGGCTACGGGGGTGAGGTGTAAGTGGGCGGTGGATTGGAGGCAAGGTCGGGCGGTGGCCGATCGGCCAAGGCGTGATCGATTGGCGGTTTCCGGGGCATCGAGCCCCTTCCGCCGCACCCACCCGTTTCCCCTCCCTTACTGTGACGGGGGGGAATTGGATCACCAGCGCAATGGCCTGACGACAATTCGGATATGGAGACCGTCGTCCTGCAGATCCCGCGACCCCGTCACCTCCGCATCGTTGAGGGCGATGCCCCAGGCGACACGCACCGAGAGCGCTTCGCTCGGCTGCCAGGTGACGGCGGGTCCGACGCCCGCCAGCCAGCGCGGGCGGGGGTTGAAGCCGTCCGCGTTCCAGCCGGCGCCGGCGTCGACGAAGGCGGCGATCGTGAAGGCGCCCCAGTCGAACGCACGGCTGCCGGGCGGGGAACCGGACAGGCTCAGCGGGCGGGCGAGCTCGACCGAGCCGACCAGGCCGCGGTCGGCAATGACCAGGCTCTCGCGATAGCCGCGGACGCTGGCTTCGCCGCCGATCGAGAGCCGCTCGCCGGAATAGAGGGTGCCGTCGGAATATTGGGCGGTCAGGCGGGCGCGCAGCTCGAGCCCCCCCGGGGTGAGGCGGCGGGCATAGTTGAGCTGAGCCAGGCCGACCAGGAAGTGGCGGTTGGGGGTCGGCACGCCCGGAATGTCCGAGCGGGTGCCGTCGATCCCGATCGTGCCGGTGACGGAGATGGCGAAGACCTGGTCGATGCTGCGCTGGACATAGTCGCCGAGCAGGCGGACGGCGCCATATTCGGCGCGGCCATTCTCCGATCCCGGCGCGAAGGAGAAGGGCTGGCCGAGCAGGAAGCTGCGCTGGCGGCGCCAGCCGGCGCCGATGCCGAGCGAGAGGCTGCGCGCCGGGGCCCAGCGCCCCTCCCCGACCGGAGTCAGCGGCGCCGCGATGATCCGGCGGCTGAGCGCGATCTCGGCGCCGCGCTCGCGGGTGCGGATGTCGAGCGGCGCCAATGCCTGGTCGACGACGGCGGCGCGGTTGATGCTGCCGCGCAGCGACAGGGTCGTGCGCGGACTGAAGAAAGGCGTGGCATAAGAGAGCGAGCCGTCGAGCACGCCTTCGGTCAGGCCCGCCTCGCCGCCGAGCAGGTCGCCGGCGGTGACGAGGTTGCGGATCAGGCCGCCGGCCGCGATCCGCTCGCCGCCGACGCTGGGGGCGCGGCTGGTGCCGCCGCTCAGATAGAGATCGACCCGGTCCTGCGGGAGGATGTCGAGCACCAGGCTCGCTTCGCCCGGGGCCGCGCCGGGGCGAAGCTGGGCGTTGACGGTGCGGACCGCCGGATCCTCGGCGAGGAGACGGAAATCGCGCTCGATCGCGATCGCGCTCAGCGGCACGCGCGCGGCCGAGGGGAAGCGGTTGCGCACGAAGCCGGCGGTGAGCCCGCGGGAATTGCCGCCGGTCCAGCCGACCGCGATCGCCTCCCCTTCGGGCGGCGCGACGAGGCGGCCGTGGACGAGGCGCAAGGCGATCAAGCCGGGTGCGGCGGGCTGATCGGCCGCGGCGATCAGGCCGGAATTGATGAAACTGGCGGTGAGGAAGGCGCGATTGATCAGCTGGGTGAGCGCGACGGCGCGGCTGGCCGGTGCGCCGACGACGGCATTGGCGGCGAACTGGCGCTCGACCCAAGCGCCGTCGAGCGGCTCGCCCGCGGCGTGGGCAAGGCACAGATCGGAGAGGTTGTCGGCGGGCGGGCGCCAGGCGCGCGGCGGCACCGCGTCGGGACCTTGATCATCGGCGAGGATGCGGATCCCGGAGACGGTCGGACCCGAGGCCGGGGAAGCCCCGGGCTGGTCTGAGATCGGCGGGACGAGCGCCGGTTCGGGGGTTGCGTAGGGCGGTGCGGCAGGCGGCACCGCGTCGGGGCCGGTTCTCGGGCGGCTGTCCTGGGCGTGGGCGGGCGCGGTGAGCAGGCAGGCTGCGACGCAGAGGATCGCGGTGCTCGAACGGCTCAGGACTTCCCGTCCCTGACTATTGGGAGGGGAGGAAAGAGCCCCGAGCGTCGGGCCTTTCACTCGCATGTCGGGGTCGTGCTCGGACCCCCTCCCCGCCCATAGGGTCCGACCGGCCGCACCACGAGCTGGCTCACCTGGCCGCTCGAACGGGCCGCGCTGCATTGGCCGCGAAGCACGCCGCTGGCGTCGAGGATCGACAGGTCACGCTCGACGGTGCCGCTGCTGACGTCGCCGGCCTGCGCTTCGAGCAGGAAATCGCCATCGACCGCGACGCGGTTCAACCGGTCGGCGGAGCGGATGAAGAAGCCGGTCTGGATCTGGACATTGGCGCCGCCCTGCAGGCCCAAAGCGAGGATCGAGCCGCCGTCGGAGATGATCGCATAGGGATTGGTGATCGCGATCTGGCCACCGGTGCCGGGGCCGGAGCTGGTGGTGATCTCGCTGACGAAACGGCGGCCGGTGAGGCGGAGCAGGGATCCTTGCGGCATGACGATGCCGATGTCGCCGGCGGCGCCCCGGCTCGAGCTGGTCGAGATCCGTCCGCCCTCGACCAGGTCGAGGGCACCGGCGAAGATCAGCACCGCACCGGCAGCACCCTCTTCGTTGTTGGCACTCGAGATCGCGCTGTTCGGATCCTCGATGCGGACGCTGCCGGCCTGAACGAGGATCGCCCCGGCCGGGCTGGCATTGCTCGCCTCGCTCGACAGCTCGCTGCCGTCGGCGAGCCGCAGCGTGCCGGCGACGTCGATGGCGATATTGCCGGCGCTGCCGGTGGCGCCGATCTCGCTGGCGGTAGTGATGCGGGCCCGCTGCAGCGACAGTGAGTCGGCCTGGATCGCGATCGCGCCGGCATCACCAATGCCAAACGCGTTGCTGGCGACGGCGCTGAAGGCCGAGAGCGAGACCGCGCCGGTCGCGGCGATCCGGATCGAGCCGGCATTGCCGACCGGGTCACAGGCGCCGTCAGTGCAGAGGGGCTGCGAGCGGGTCTCGATCTGCGAGAAATTGGCGATGTCGACCTGGTTCGCCTCGATGTCGACCGTGCCGGCATCGCCAACGCCGCGGGTCCCGGACGAGATTGTGGCGATGTCCATGTCCAGCCGGCCGAGCCGAAGGGTAATGTCGCCGGCATCACCTTCGGTCGCGGTCTCCGACGTGATCCGGGACGTCTGCAGGCCGAGGACCGGATCGTCATTGCCGGTCATGGTCAGACTGGTTGCGGTGATCGAAACGCTGCCGGCATCGCCGAGCGAGTCGCAGGCGGCGGCAAAGCAGCCCAGGCTGTCGGCGGCGATCAGACTGCCATTGCGGAGCAGCACGTCGCGGATGTCGATCCTGATGTCGCCGCCACGGCCCGCGCCCTGCGTGTCGGAGAGGATCGCGCCGAGATCGAGCTCGAGCCGGTTGCCGCGCAGCTCGATCGAGCCTGCATCGCCATTGCCGAGGCCGGACGAGTTGATCTCGGCGCGGCGGATAACGGTCGAGTCCGCGTCGATCACGACAAGGCCGCCGCGCGCGCCATCCTGTGAGCGGGATTGGGAGATGATGCTGGCGTCATCCTCGAGCAGCACCGACGCGGCCTCGACGAAGATCGCGCCGCCAGCCCCGGCGCCGAATGCACCCGTCGAGATGAAGGCGTTGTTGCGCATGGCCACCGTGTCGGCGGTCACACTGATGAATCCACCGGCGCCGCTGCCGAGGGTGTCGGAGCTGATATACCCATTGCCGTTCATGTCGAGCGAGCCGAGCAGGAGGACGATCCTGCCGGCGGCGCCGTCGGAGGTCGTGTCGGAGGAGATGGCGCGGCTGGGGACCGCGCCGAATTCGCCGTTCCCGCGGATGCGCAGGATGTCGGCGGTGATGATGATGTCGCCGGCATTGCCGGCGGGCGCGCACTCGCCCGCGCATTCCACTGCAGAGTCCGACGTGATGCTGCCATCTGTGGCGATGTCGACCTCGCCGGCCTCGATGATGATGGCACCACCCTGGCCGAAGCCGAGCGTATCCGACGCGATCCGCCCGCCATTGATGACGGCGAGTCGATCGGCTTCAATCTCGATGAGCCCAGCGCTCCCGGTGGCACTGATGCCCGCCTGAGAGTCGATCGCGGCCAGGCTATCGATCAGGAGGTTGCCGGCCTCGATTGAGACCGAGCCGCCCTGTCCCGAAGCGAATGTTGCCGAGGTGACGAGGGAGCGCTCCCGCAGGATTAGGCTCGGTGCGACAATCTCGATCGTTCCAGCATCGCCGGTGCCGTCGGTCTGGGTGGAAATCAGACTGTCGTCGGTGACGATCATCTGGCCCGTACTGACGATCCGGACCGAGCCGGCATTGCCGCTACGGCCGGATTCGTCCGGAAAGAAGGGCACGGCCCGCGACGTGATCGACGCACTGGTGCTCAGCGAAATCTCGTCCGCTTCAATATCGATGCGGCCGGCATCGCCAATGCCCACAGTGGTCGAGGACATGGCGGCATAAGTCATGTCGAGGACGCCGACGCGGACGATGATGTCCCCGGAATTGCCGGTGGTCTGGGTGCGGGAGGAAATGAAGGATTGGACCAGATCGCCGGTCATCGTCAGGCTGTCCGCGACGATCGTCACGCTGCCGGCGTCTCCGGACGAGGCGCAGGTGAAAAAGCACTGATTGCTGTCGGAGGTGATCCGCCCCTCGTTGCTGACCACGACCTCGTCGACATCGATGAGAATGTCGCCGGCTCGACCCGCGCCCTGGGTGCTGGAGGTGATCTCGCCGCGATCGTTCTCGAGACGCGCGCCCAGAATCTGAACCAGGCCGGCATCGCCATCGCCCCGGCTCGAGGTGGTGAGCCGGGATTCCCGGATCACGGTCGAGCCAGCGTTGATCAGGATGCTGCCGGCCGGGCCGCCGAAACGCGCGAGCGACTCCGACCGGATGCTGGCATCCCCTTCGAGCAGCAAGGTGTCGGCGACGATCGCGATGTCGCCGCCGGGGCCGACGTCGAACGAGCCGGTGGAGATGAAAGCGGTATCGCGCAGCGAAATGTCGCCGGCTTCGATGGAGACCAGGCCGCCCGCGCCGCTTCCCAGATTGTCGGCCTCGATCCCCGCCAGGCCGCTCATGACCAGCGCGCCGAGCCGCAGCGTGATCGAGCCAGCCGCCCGCGAACCCGAGCCGTCGGTCCTGATCGTCGTCGGATCGCCCTCGAAATTGGCGAAGCCGACCATGTTCAATCGGCCGGCGGTGATCAGGATGTTGCCCGACCCGCCGGTGGGCGCACAGGTCTCGTCCGAGCAGAGATCCGTCACGTTGGAGCTGATCGCGGCGCCCCTGGCCAGCACGATCTCGCCGGCCTCGATCTCGATCGCTCCGCCCTCGCCGGTTCCGAGCGTGTTGGTCCGGATCCTTCCGCCATTGTCGAGCACCAGACTTTCGGCGCTGATCGCAATCCCGCCGCCGTCGCCGCCCAGCTCCGAGCTCGCCGAGATGAACGCGTTGCTGTCGATCAGAATCTCGGCGGCTTCGATCCCGATCAGGCCTCCCGCGCCCGCTCCGAACGTGTCGGTCGAAATGAAGGCTTCATTTCTCAAGGTGAGGCTTGGCGCGACGATTCCGATCAGGCCGGCATTGCCGGTGCTGTCCTCGGCCGCCGCCGATTCGATGACGCCGCCGTCGAGCGTGATCAGGCCGGCGAGCTCGATAAGGATCGCGCCGGCATTGCCCTGGCCGAGAGTCTGCGAGGTGATCGCGCTCGCGCCGCTGAGGTCAAGGCTGCCGCCGCCAAGGATGATCGCGCCCGCGTCGCCCGTGGCCTGCTCGAGCGTGGAGGAGGTGATCAGGGAGCCGCCGCGGATGACGATGCTGTTCGCCTCGATTGCGATGCCGCCGCCGCTTTGCTCGGTCTGGGTCGAGGAGGTGACGAACGAGGCGTCGATGTCGACCTGCTCACCGCTGATGCCGATCACGCCGGCCTCGCCGGTCGAGCCGAGCCGCGCATCGTTGGTGATCGCGGAGGCGGAGATCGAGATCTCGCCGCCGGTGATCAGGATCGGCGCCGCCGACTCGGGGCCGAAAGTCGAGGCCGAAATGGTCGAGTTGGACAACCGGACGATGTCGCCCTGGATCGTGATCGGACCGCTGATGCCCTGGTCGGGGCCGTTGAACTGGGCGGTTCCGAGCTGACTGGCGAGGAGCTCGACCTCGCCCCCGCCGATCCGGATTCCGCCGGTGCCGAGCGCGGCCCCGTCCAGGCGCAATGTCGAGGCTTCGACGGTGACACGGCCGGCGAGCGGGGCGGCGAGCGGGTCTTCGAGCGTGACCTCGATCGGCTCGCCACCGGCGCCGAGCAGTTGGAAGACGCCGCCGGCAAGGTCGGACTCGACGATCGCGACGTCGGCGCCGGCGAGGGTCAGGCGGCCGCCGTCCGGCAGAAGGGAGCGATCCGCGCCGCGAACGGTGATGCCCTGCTCGCCGCCGAGGAAGCCGAACGCGGCCGGCGGCGCGACCGAAAGCGTTGACCCGCCCGGCGTGGTCACCGCGAAGGCGGGGGCGTCGACGAAACGCAATTCCGAGGCGGTCGAGAAGCGCGCCGCGGCAGGGACGTTGAGCTGGGCGCCCGGACGGAAGACGATTCCGGCCGGGTTGATGAACCAGAAATCGGCATTGGGAATGGCGGTGCTGTCGATCGTCCCGGCGATCGCAGTGAACTGGCCGCCGGTGACGCGGCTGACGACATGGCCGATCGTGGCCGGGTCGGTCGCGACGAAGCGCGCGGTGTCGCCGTTGCCGACGTCGAAGCGCGAGAAGGAATGGAACAGGTTGGCGCCGGCGCGGGTGCCGCCGTCGATGGTGGTGAGCGTGCCGTTCGTGGTCACGTTGGTGCCGAGCGAGAGTTGGCCGGTGTCGGCGGTGATGTCGGTGACGGTCGGGGGTATGGGAGGCTGCGCCCTCGCTGCGGAGGCGACGGCGATGACGGAGACGGCGGCGAGCGCCCAGAGCCGACGCCTCATCGCCATGCGCCCAGCAGCGCGAAGGCGGCCCAGATGTTGGGATTGGCCTGGTCGCCGCCGGCCTGAATCAGGCCGAGCTGCGCTTCCCTCAGCGCCTCGCTGCGGGAGCGGCCCTCGCTGTACAACCGGTAGAAGCGAGACATGAGCTCGGCGGTGCCGAGATCGTTGACCTGCCAGAGCGAGCCGATGACCGAGCGCGCTCCGGCCTGCACGACCGCCCCGGCCAGGCCCATGCTGACATCGTCGTCGCCGACCGCGGTCTCGCAGGCGCTGAGGACGATGAGGTCGAGCGCCTCGCCACGGCGCTGGCTGTTCTCGATGATCGCGCGCAGCTCGGCGAGCCGGATCACCTCGCCATTGGCGACGATGAAGGCGCGGTCGGAACGTCCGTTGAAGGCGGCGTGGGTGGCGAGGTGGAGCACGTCGACGCGAGCGCCGCCGAGCGCTTCGACCAATTGCGCGCGGGTGAAATCGGGGATGGTGCGGCCGGCGGTCGCATATTGGACGGCGATGTCGGCCTCGCGGCCGGTGCCGGCGAGCGCGCCGAACCAGCCGGCGGGCAGCGCCATTTCCTGCTGGAGCGAGGCGGCGACGACATTGAGGCGTTCGCCGCGGCGGCCGCCTTCGGGCTGCGAATAAGCGAGCGCCGGGATCAGGCTGAGCCGGGTCTGCTCGACCAGGAAGCGACCGTCCGGCGCGACCAGGGCGGCGAAGGGCAAGGCGCGCAGCGCGCCGTCCGGAACGATCGCCAGCATGGAATTCGAGCCGAGCCGGTCGGCGACCGGGGCGATCAGCAGATCGTAGAGCCGCCTGGAAGCGTCCCGCCAATCCTCATTGCCCGGCCGTCCCATGGCGAGGACGAGGCCTTCGACCAGCTTGGCGATCTCGCCGCGATTGGTGGTCCGGTTCGGCGCGAGCCGACGGAAGGACGGTGCGGCGCCCTGCTCGCCGGCGACGTAGAGCAGCTCGATCCGGTCGGCGAGCAGCACCGGATAGAGGATGATCTCGCCGGGACGGAGCTGCTCGAGCCGGAGCGCATCGCGGGGCGGCAGGCATTCGTTGCCGAAGGCGCTTTGCAGCTCGGCCTGGCGATAGGCCTCGACGATCTGCTGGGCGCGGCGGATGCGCAGTGCCTCCTCGCCATTGCCGGCGAGCTGGGCTTCGACCGCGGCGGCGAAGACGTCGCGCATATAGAGGGCGAAGGTCGATTCCTCGGTGAGCGGATCGAGCCGCGGCAGCAGCGGCCGGAGATTGTCGAGCGCGACATAGGCGGCCTCGATATGCTGCGGCGCGCGCTCCGGATCGGCTTCGGCGAGCAGGCGCAGCCAGGTCGGGAGGCGGGCCGGGACTGGCCGGCGGCTTTCGGCCAGCACTGCGGATTCGAGCGCGACCCGGGCAGCGCGTCGATCGCCGCGGGCAAGCGCGCGGCGCGCCTCGAGGCCGTCGGCGAGGCCGCTCCCCTCCCCGCCCCGGCGCAGATCGGCAATCGCCTGCTCGACCGCGGCTTCGCCGCCGCCGCCGAGCGCGATCGCAGCCTCGACCAGACGCGCGGTCAAGGCGGCGCGCTCCTCCGCCGCGGTTATGGTTCGGACGACCGGAAGGGCGAGGAGCGCCCGCTCCCGGGCGAAGGCCCGCACCGCCTCGGGATCGCGGCCGGCTTCGTCGGCGACGGAACCATAGAACAAGGCGAGGCGCAGATTGGCGAGCCCCGCCAGCCGGGCATCGCCGGCGCGCAGCGCCAGCTCGGAAGCGCAGCCCAGCGCCTGCTCCGAAATCTCGCGAGCGGTGGTGCGATCGAGCCCGATCTCGTCGAGGAAGGTGCAGGCCGCCTCCTCGTCGCCCGGCTCGGCCGGGGCTGTGTCGGTCGCCTCGGCGGCAGCCGCGGAGATCTGCGCGCCGGCGGAACGGACGCCGCCGCGGGTGCCGGCCACGGCGGGGTCGGCAATGCCGACGAGGGCGAGGCGGTAGGCGCTGAGCGCGGCGAGCCGGCGGTCCTCGGCGTCGCGGGCCTGGCGGAACGCGGTGAGCAGATAGACGATCGCCTGGGCCTGGCTGCCGTCGGCGGCGATCCGCATCGTCTCGCCGGCGGCCGCGCAATAGGCCGCGATTGCGGCCGGCGACGGCGAAGCGCCCCCTTCGCCGCGTGCGTCGAGCGGGATCAGGCCCGCGCTCGGCAGCAGCGCTTGGCGATAGGAATCGATGCGGGTCTCGGCGTTTCGGGCGGCGCCGAGCAGCGTCTCGCTGGCTGGGATGGAAGCCGTTTCGCCGCGCTGTGCGCAAAGCCGCTCGGCAAGCCGCGTGTCGGCGGCCCGGGCGGCATCCGGCGTTGCGACCGCCAGCAGCAGCAATGCCGCGACCGCGATAAAGCGGCCGGGACTACAGGTCCTCGGCCTCGATGGCATCAGCGTCACCGGCTCCCCCCGAATCTGCCTAAATGATTACTAACGAAATTCGCGCATTCGACCAGTGCTCAGAAGTTAGCGGATTCTGGCTGCGGGGCGGAGGTGACCCCGACCGGGCCGCCACCGGTGGACCACCGCGACCGCGGAGCTCAATTTGCGGGCGCGCGGCGCCGGAGGCGGCGTCGAGCGCCGCGCGCAATTCGTCGTCCTGCGCGCGGCAAGCGGCCAGGGCCTGATCGGCCGCGTCATTGGCCATTTCTTCATTCGGAAAGCTTCGGTCCGCGACGAGAGACGCGGCACAATTGCCCCAGACCGCGACGGCGTCGGCGAAGCGCCGTTGGGCCGGATTCATGCTCTGGGGATCGATCGGCGTGCTATTGGCGGCCTGGAGCGCAAGCAGAAGAATTCCGGCTGAAAGCATCGAAGCCCCCTCGTTGATCGGCCGCAGTGCGGCGCCAGGCGCGAACGCCCCCTCAACACGCCCAGGCATCGTCGCCTGGCAGGGCGGAGGCTAGTCCGGCTCCGGGCCGGCGTGCAAACGATCGGGACCTGCGCCCTCAGCCCGCCGGCGGGAAATACGGAGCGGGTCCGATTCGGCCTGCAATGCGAGGCCGGCGGGGCGAGGGGGCGACTGGCACTGGCTCGTCGGACCGGATGATCGCCGGTTCTTCTGCCGTCTATCCGCGGCCGTAAAGCAGGCGCGCCGCCGCTCGGCCCATGCCGCGATGGTCGTGGCCGACGCCGGGGACGATCTCGAGCCGCCAGTTGAATGCGGTCCGCAGCCGGGCGGCCTGGCGGCGGCCGGCTTGGTGGAAGAAGCGGCCGCGGGCGAGGCGGTCGCGGCCCTGGCGGTCGGCGAGCGGGGTGTGAAGATGCTGGCCGCCGCGATCGGGGTGGTTGTCGAGCGCCCCGAGCAGCACGGTGAGGCGATCGGCGAAGGCGGCGCGCAGGCCCGCGGGATTGATCGGAGCACCGCACAGACCGAAGGGCAGCGGCGTCGCGAAATCCGGCAGCGTGTAAAAGCCGGCATTGGCGGCAAGGATCCGGTTCGCGCGCGAGCGCGGGCGGAACAGGACGAGCCGGTGCAGGATCTGCCCGCCGGCGCTGTGGCCGAACAGGTCGTAGCGGGTGCGACGCGAGCCCGTCGCGCGGACGATGTGGGCGAAGATGCGGTCGAAATCGGCGAACAGCCAGGCTTCGGGCCGCAGCTCGGGCGCGAAGACGATATCCTCGTCGCGCAAATAGAGGCTGGCGGGCAGCTGGCCGCCGGGGCCGGTCGGCAGGTTGCGGAGCTCGAGATCGCGGACGATGCCGCCGAGATGATAGGCGGCGAAGTCGTAATCGGACTCCGGATAGGTCGGCGCCGCGACCAGCAGGCGGTGGCGTTCGGCCGCCTCGATCCAGGCGTCGCGATATTCGTCGCCGTCGCGGCCGGCGCCGGGAATAACGAGCAGGACCGGCGAGTCCGGAGCGAAGCCGGCCGGGCGGTGATAGTGGACGACGATCCTCTTGTCCTCGCGGTCGAAGCCGCCGCGCAGGGTGAAGGCGCCGGTGCCGGGCAGGATTTCGGCCGGCTCGAACGGCAGGGCAGCCGCCGCCGCGGCCGGGTCCTGCGGGACCAGGCGCATGCCGCAGGCCGGACAAGTACCTGGCCGATCGAAGATGCGGCCGTCGGCGGCGCAGCCGCAGGGCGGGCAGACATAGGGCATCACTGGCTGGGCGCGCAGCGGATCGGCGCCCTGCCGCGCGCAGGTGGCGGCGCAGAGGCCGCCGGCCAGGACGGCGCGCCGGTCGAAGCGGGTCATGCCGCCTCTCCGGGCCCGAAACGCTGACGATAATCGGATGGGCACAGGCCGAACCGGCGCTCGAAGGCCCGACGGAAGCCGTCGACGCTTGCGAAGCCGCTGGCATGGGCGATCCGCTCGAGCCGACCGCCGCGCTCGAGCAGGGCGGAGCGCGCGGCGTCGAGCCGGAGGCTGCGCAGGTAGCGCGCCGGCGGCGTGCCGAACGCGGTGGTGAAGCGCCGGGTGAACTGGCGGACGCTGAGATTTGCGCGTTCGGCCAGCGCCTCGACCGACAGATCGGCGCCGAGATTGTTGGCAGCCCAGAGGCAGACCTCGTCGAGGTCGCCGGCGGCCGGCGCCTGGAGCTCGAGCGGCGCCGAGAATTGGGCCTGGGTGCCAGTGCGGCGGAGGAAGACGACCAGCTCGCGCGCCGCCGCCATCGCGGCGTGCGGGCCGCAATCGGCCTGGATCAGATCGAGCGCGAGATCGATGCCGGCGGTGACGCCGCCCGACGAATGGAAAGGTCCGTCGGCGAGGAAGAGCGAGTCGGCGGTGACCTTCACCTTCGGATAGCGACGGGCGAGCGCGGCGGCGTGGGCCCAGTGGGTGGTGAGGGTGCGGCCGTCGGCGAGCCCCGATTCGGCGAGCACATAGGCGCCGGTGCAGACCGAGGCGATGCGCGTGAATCGGGTATGATGGCCGCGCAGCCAGGCGCCGAGGCGCGGCAGGGTCTCGGGCGCGCGCACGCCGCGGCCGCCGGGGACGATCAGCAGATCGGCGGGCGCGCAGTCCTCGGCCTCGCGGTCGGCGCCGAGGGCGAGGCCGGATTCGGAGCGGACCGAGGCGGCGCC
>JAYRLF010000505.1:0-2484 GCA_041905385.1 Allosphingosinicella sp. | reverse complement strand
TCGCCTCGTGCGCCACGCCCGCCCGCTCGACCGCCGCGCCGACTGCGGCCGCGCCCAGCTCGGTGGCGGAAGCGCCGGCGAGCGCGCCCTGGAAGCTCCCCATCGGGGTGCGGGCGTAGGACAGGATGACGATCGGATCGCTGGCGCTCATGATATGTCCCTCTGGATGTTGCAGCGCACATAAGCCTGCCCGCCCGTCAGTTCAAATGCTCAGCTCGGCGCCTCCTCGAGCGCCGGCAGCGGTCCGCTCGGCTCGGTCGCGGCGGCCCGGATCGTCTCCGCCAGCACGCCGAGCCCGCGGCTGCCCTCGACGCGCCTTGCGCTCTCGGCATGGACGATCACCCCGATCGTCCGGGTCGCCGAGAAACCCGCCAGGGCGGGCAGCGCGATCCCTTCGCCGGCGAAGCCGTGCGGCATCACGGTGACGCCGAGACCGGCCCGGACGAAGGCGAGGGCGCGGTCGTCGCGCCCGGTCCGCGCCGCCATGAACGGGCGGATGCCGCGGCTGGTGAAATAGGCGCTGACGTCGGACAGGGCCTCGCAATGGCGCCGCACGATCATCGGCTCGCCGCCGACATCCTCGGCGCCGACGCTCGCCCGCCCGGCCAGCCGGTGGCCGAGCGGCAGCGCCAGCCCATAGCCTTCGCGGAACAGGATCCGGTGCGTCCGCGCCTCGCCGTCGCAGCCGCCGATGATCGCGTCGACCCGGCCGCGGTCGAGCATCGGCTGCAATTCCTTCTGCCGCCCCTCGACGATCTCCAATTGCTCGTCCGGCGCCTCGGCGCAGGCCGCCTGCAGCGCCGTCTCGACCCACCGGCTCGGCAGGGTCGAGACGATGCCGACCCGGACCAGCATCCGCGGCGGCGCGCTTCCGGCGTCGCGTTCGGCGTCGAGGAAGGCCGCCTCGATCCGCTCGGCATGGGTGGCAAGCCGCCGTCCGGCCTCGGTCAGCTCGACCCGGCGGCTGGAACGATTGAACAGCGGCCCGCCGATCGCTTGCTCGAGCTTGGCGATGCCGACCGACAGGGTCGGCTGGGTGACCCGGCAGCGCGCCGCGGCGCGCGAGAAATTGCCTTCCTCGATCACCGCCAGGAAATAGCGCAGCAGGTAGCGCTCGATCATAGATGACATCTATTCTTTATATTGAAATAAATCAATTTTGCTGCGCCGCCGACCGACCTAATCCGGCGGAAACTGCGGAGAGACCCCATGGACCTCGACTTCGCGCTGGGAGAGATGGCGGACACGATCCGCGACACCACCAGCCGCTTCGCCGCCGAGCGGATCGCACCTCTGGCCAAGCAGATCGACGAGGAGGACTGGTTCCCGCGCGAGCTGTGGCCGGAAATGGGCGCGCTCGGCCTGCACGGCATCACCGTCGACGAGGAAGATGGCGGGCTCGGCCTCGGCTATCTCGAGCACGTCGTCGCGCAGGAGGAGGTGGCGCGCGCCTCGGCCTCGATCGGGCTCAGCTACGGCGCCCATTCGAACCTGTGCGTCAACCAGATCCGCCGCTGGGCGAGCCCGGAGCAGAAGGCGAAATATCTGCCCAGGCTGATCAGCGGCGAGCATGTCGGCTCGCTCGCTATGTCCGAATCCAATGCCGGCTCCGACGTCGTCAGCATGAAGCTGAAGGCCGAGAAGGTGCAGGGTGGCTATGTCCTCAACGGCACCAAATTCTGGATCACCAACGCGGCTTATGCCGACACCCTGGTCGTCTACGCCAAGACCGGCGAGGGCAGCCGCGGCATCACCACCTTCATCATCGAGAAGGACATGGCCGGCTTCAGCATCGGCCAGAAGATGGACAAGATGGGCATGCGCGGCAGCCCGACCGCGGAACTGATCTTCGACGATTGCGAGGTGCCGGACGAGAATGTGATGGGTCCGGTCAATGGCGGCGTCGGCGTGCTGATGTCTGGGCTCGATTATGAGCGGACCGTGCTCGCCGGCATCCAGCTCGGCATCATGCAGGCCTGCCTCGACGTCGTCCTGCCCTATGTCCGCGAGCGCAAGCAGTTCGGCAAGCCGATCGGCTCCTTCCAGCTGATCCAGGCCAAGGTCGCCGACATGTATGTCGCGCTCAATTCGGCCCGCGCCTACGTCTATCAGGTCGCCAAGGCGTGCGACGCCGGCAAGACCACCCGCTTCGACGCGGCCGGCGCGATCCTGCTCGCCAGCGAGAATGCGGTGAAGGTGTCGCTGGAGGCGATCCAGGCGCTCGGCGGCGCCGGCTACACCAAGGACTGGCCGGTCGAGCGCTACATGCGCGACGCCAAATTGCTCGACATCGGCGCCGGCACCAACGAGATCCGCCGCATGCTGATCGGCCGGGAGCTGATCGGCGCATGAGCCGCACCCTGGTCGAGATCCTCGAATGGTATGCTGCAGGCGCGGCCACCATCGCCGCCGCGATCGTCGCGCTCGATCTCGGCCGCCGCCCGACCGGCTGGGCGATGGTGCTCTTCGTCACCGCCTCGCTCG
>JAYRLF010000504.1:0-2493 GCA_041905385.1 Allosphingosinicella sp. | reverse complement strand
CGCCAGTTCTACGCGTCGGTGCGGAAGCGGTTCTAGGGGTGAGCCCTCCTCCTGCACAAAAAGACCCCCCTCCCTTTAAGGGAGGGGTTTGGGGGTGGGTCGCCGACGAGGGGGCTCGATGCCCCCGAGGAGGCCTTGCGCACATTCGTTGGCGCCTCCTCCCCTTCTTCGTTGCGCTCGCCCTCCTCATCCCCGCCCTTGCCCCGTCGGCCGAAGCGCAGCGCAAGCAGCTGCTCGAATATCCGAGCATCCACTCCCCGACGGTCGGCACCGGCGGCATGGTGGTGTCGCAGAACGAGATCGCCAGCCGGGTCGGCGCCGACATCCTCCGCGCCGGCGGCAATGCGGTCGACGCGTCGATCGCGACCGCCTTCGCGCTCGCGGTCACCTTGCCGCGCGCCGGCAACCTTGGCGGCGACGGCTTCATGACCATCCACGATGCGCGCACCAATCGCGTCCACGTCATCGATTTCCGCGGCATCGCGCCCGCCTCGGCGACGCTCGAGCGTTTCGTCGACGCCAATGGCCGCGAGCGCAGCGAGGCGAGCGTCGGCTATGCCGCACCGGCCGTGCCGGGCACCGT
Source organism: Allosphingosinicella sp. (assembly GCA_041905385.1). Classification (GTDB taxonomy): domain Bacteria; phylum Pseudomonadota; class Alphaproteobacteria; order Sphingomonadales; family Sphingomonadaceae; genus Allosphingosinicella. The sequence continues at coordinate 1,910 of JAYRLF010000504.1, read as the reverse complement.
CGCCGGCCTCGCCTTGGCTCATCGCCGCTACGGCCGCCTCCCCTGGCGGCGGCTGGTCGAGCCGGCGCAGCGACTCGCCCGCGACGGCGTTGTCCTCAGCGCCGACGAGAGCTTCGTGTTCGGCTGGGGCCGCGAGCGGCTGTCGACCAGCGTCGCGGCGCGGCAGACCTTCTACAAGGCCAATGGCGATCTCTACCGGCCGGGCGAGCGGCTCCGCCAGCGCGACCTCGCCTGGAGCCTCGGCCAGATCGCCCGCCATGGCGAGGACGCCTTCTATCGCGGCGCGATCGCGCAGCGGATCGCCGCCGACATGGCGCGGCATCAGGGGCTGATCACGCTCAACGATCTCGACGCCTATCGCGCCATCGAGCGCGAGCCCCTGGTCGGCACCTATCGTGGCTATACAATCTACACGACCCCGCCGGCGAGCGCGGGCGGCGCGACCCTGCTCAACATGCTCAACATCCTCGAGCGGTTCGACCTTCGCGCGATGGGCGCCAATAGCGCCGCCTCGCTCCACGTCATGGCCGAGACGATGAAGCTCGGTTATGCCGACCGTTACCGCTTCCTCGGCGACACCGGCTTCGTCCGTGCTCCGGTCGCCGGCTTCATCTCCAAGCCCTATGCGGCCGAGCGCGCCCGCCTGATCTCGACCGAACGGGCGCGGCCGGTGGCCCAGATGGGCGCCGGCGATCCGTGGCGGTTCGAAAGTCCGCAGACCACCCATTTCTCGGTCGCCGACGCCGACGGCAATGCGGTCAGCACCACCTACACACTGGGCGCCGATTTCGGCTCGGGCGTGATGATCGAGGGCACCGGCATCCTGCTCAACAATCAGATGAACAATTTCAGCCACGAGCAGGCGGTCCAGGCGCAGCGGCGCGGCGAGCCGCCCCCCTTGAACGCGATGCATCCGGGCAAAAGGATGCTGTCGACGATGATGCCGACCATCGTCTTTCGCGAAGGCAGGCCCTGGCTGATCACCGGCACGCCGGGCGGCAGCACGATCATCGACACGGTGCTGCAGCTGATCGTCAACACGATCGATCATCGCCTCAACGTCGCCGAGGCGACGCACCAGCCGCGCATCTATCAGGGGACGACCAACGAGCTGCGGGTCGAGCCGAACTTCAGCCCCGACACGGTCGCCGCGCTGCGCGCCCGCGGCCACCGCATCACCTCGGACGAGACGATGGGCAGCGCCCAGTCGATCATGATCCAGGACGGCCTCTTCCTCGGCGGCGCCGATCCGCGCCGGCCCGGCGCCTTCGCGGTCGCGGTCGCGCCTTGATCCGCCGCCTTCGCCTCCTGCTCGGCGCGCTGCTCGCCTTCACGCTGTCACTCGGAACCGCGGTCGAGGCACAGCGTCGGCCGCGGCCGGCTCCGGCAGCGCCTGCCGCGCGCACCGCCCAGATCTTCGTCGCCGCCGCCCATCCGCACGCGGTCGAGGCCGGGCTCGAGGTGCTCCGCCGCGGCGGCAGCGCGGTCGATGCGGCGATCGCGGTGCAGGCGATGCTCGGCCTGGTCGAGCCGCAAAGCTCGGGCATTGCCGGCGGCGGCTTCATGACCTTCTACGACGCCGCCAGCCGCCAGGTGATCGTCTATGACGGCCGCGAGACCGCGCCGGCAGGCGCCACGCCGACTATGTTTCTCGACGCGTCCGGCCAGGTCCTGCCGCGCGCACAGGCCGTGACCAGCGGCCGCGCGACCGGCGTTCCGGGCGTGCTCGCCATGCTCGACATGGCCCATCGCGCGCACGGCCGCCTGCCCTGGTCGGCCCTGTTCGACACCACCCGGCAGCGCGCAGAAGCGGGCTTCGCGGTGACCCCCCGGCTCGCCTCCTACGTCAATGGCAATCATCCGCAGAGCAGCGCGCCGGACGTGGTCGCCTATTTCTCGCAGCGAGCGGA
>JAYRLF010000066.1:0-13883 GCA_041905385.1 Allosphingosinicella sp. | reverse complement strand
GGACAGATCTAGCCCTCACCGGCACGACGCCCAGGAGGGCGAGCAGCAGGCCAACGAAGGCGATCGCCGCACCGAGGCTGATCGCCGCCGAAACCGCCGCAAGGCCGAGGCCGGGCGCCAGCGCGACGACCGATCCGAACATCGCCGCCGCAGCCGCGGCACGAACCGCGAGCAATCGGCCCGCCGCGCCGATGGCGAGCAGGGCCGTCTCGAGCGGATAGGCGGCGAGCAGCGGGACGAAGCCGATCGCCAGGATCCGCACCGCCGGGCCGAGATCCCCGTCGACCGGGCCGGCCGCGGCCGACAGCAGTGCCGAGCCCGCGACCAAGGCGATCAGGCCGGCGGCGAAACCGGTCAGCGCCGCCAGCGCCAGCATCCGGCCGATCAGGCGCCGGAAATGCGCCGGGTCGCGCTCGTGCAGCCGCGCCGCCTCGGGGAACAGGCTGCGCATGACGATTTCCGCCGGCGCCGAGATCGTGTCGACGAGGATCTGCAGCAGCCGGTAGAGGCCGGCGGCCGCCGGACCGAGCAGGCTTCCGACCAAAAGAGTCACCAGCGGCGCCACCGCCTGGTTGAGCGTCGCGCCGAGATTGGCGGCGAAAGTGAATCGGAGGATGCCCGGATTGTCGCCGACCGCCCTGCGCGCCGAGGGCAGGGGGCCATGCGCGAGACCACGCCGCTTCAGCTCGCGCCAGGCGGCGAACCAGAGCAGCAGCTCGCCGATCAGGTCCGAGGCGAGCCAGGCCAGCACATAGCCCCACAAGGGCGCATCGAGCGCGGCCGCGAGCGCGATTCCGCCAAGCCGCAGGGCCGGCGTGGCGACGCTCTGCCAGGACAGCCAGTCGAAGCGATCGAACAGCCGCAGCAGGCCGGTCGGCGTCGCCGAGGTCATCAGCGGGATGACGAGGCAGTAGAGCTGGGCAAGCCGGATCGCGTCCGGCGCGACACCCATGGCTGGTGCCAGTGCCGGCGCCAGCAGCATCGCCGCGGCCAGGGCGAGCAGGCCGGACGCGCCATCGAGCATCACGGTGAAGGAAGACAGGTCGCGCAGCCCCGACGCATCGCCACGATCGGCCCGGGCCGCGCCGTACCGGATCAGCGCCTGCCAGGACTGGAACTTGGCGAGCCCGCTCGCCGCCTGCGCATAACTGCGCACGATCATCAGCACGCCGAAGGCGTAAGGTCCGAGCAGGGCGACGCTGAGCGCGAGCGCGGCGAGGTGAAGCAGCCCGCCGACCGACTTGCCGGCGCCGATCAGGCCGCCGTTGCGCAGCGTTCGCTTCAGCACATCGTCTTGAAACCAGGCCTTCATCGCGTCGATCCCATGGCGCACCCCGACTGGGACGGAACGGCCTTCGAAGACCCGCATCGGCGCGCGATTGTCGGCGGCGGGGACGGATGTTAGGTCCGGTGCATTGCGGCCGTCGGCCGGATCGAGCGAGCCAGTCCCATCAGTCAAAGTTCGGAAATCCTTGTCGGCGGACTGCAGGCGGCGGTGCTGCAATACCGGTCGGAGCTGCTGCGCTTCCTGGCCGCGCGCCGGGCCGCGCCCGACGAGGCGGAGGACGTGCTGCAGGACCTGTTCGTGCGGGTGCGGACAATGGAGACCGGGCCGATCGCCGAGCCCCGCGCCTATCTCTACAAGATCACCGCAAATCTCCTGTTCGATCGCCGCCGCTCCGCCGCGCGCCGCTCGGCTCGGGAGCAGGTGTGGACCGAGGTCCAGCTCGGTCCCGAGATGGAGATCGACGAACGGCCGTCGGTCGAGCAGGAAATGGCCGCTCGCCAGGAGCTCGAGACGATCGCTGCGGCGATCGCGGCGCTGCCCGAGCGGACCGCCGCGATCCTGCGCCGCTACCGCATCGACGGCTATGAGCAGAAGGAGATCGCCCGCGATCTCGGCATCAGCCTGAGCGCGGTCGAGAAGCATCTACAGCGCGGCTATCGCGCCGTGGCCGAGGCGCGCGCCGGGCTGGATGCGGGTTTGCTGCCGGCGCGACGTTCCTCGAGGGAAGGGGAAAATGGCCACTAAAGTTGAGCAGGATGTCCTCGCCGAGGCGGCCGCATGGCATTTGCGGCTGAAGACCGGCGGCGATGCGGATTGGGACGCCTTCGTCGTCTGGCTTGAAGGCGATCCGGCCAGGGCGGAAGCCTATGACCGGGTCGAGGCTGGCCACGCCGCGATGTCGGCCGAGGCCTTTCCGGCGCCCGTCCAGCCGGCTGCCGCCAATGACGACGAAATCGCCGCGCCCTGGTGGGGCGCGCGCTGGGCTGCCGGTCTCGCCACTGCGGCCGCCTTGCTGCTGGTCCTCGTCGCCGCGCTGCCGCTGCTGACGGCGGATCGCAACCTCTATGAGGTGACCACCGGAGCCGGCCAGCGCCGCTCGGTCGCACTCGGCGACGGCAGCAGCGCGACCCTGAACGGCGCGACCCGGCTGCGGCTCGATCGCGACGACCCCCGCTATGCCGAGCTGGTCGCCGGCGAGGCGACCTTCGACGTCCGCCACGACGCCGCCGATCCGTTCGTCCTGATCGCCGGCGGGCACAAATTGCAGGATGCCGGCACCAGCTTCAACGTCGTCACCGAGCGCGACACACTGTCGCTCGAGGTGATCGAGGGCATCGTCATCTTCGATCCCGACGGCGCCGCGGTCCGGGTCGATGCGGGTCGAACGCTTCGGCTGGCCGGCAATGCCGACCCGATTCTCGCCAGCGCCGCCCCCGCGACGATGGCGGGATGGCGCACGGGCCGGTTGAGCTATGCCGCCGCGCCGTTGCGGCGCGTCGCCGGCGATCTGTCGCGCACCCTCGGCATCGCCGTGACGGTTGACCCCTCGCTCGCCGACATGCCGTTCACCGGCTCGATCCGGATCCAACCGGACCCCGGCACGACCGTCGCTGATCTGGCAGCGTCGCTCGCTCTCGATGCGCGCAATGACGGCAATGGCTGGATGCTCGAGCCTCGCGCGCGTGCGTCTCGCTGAACCGGTCGCCGTCCTTGTCCTGGCCAGTGTCGTCGCCGCACCGGCCGAAGCGCAGGAGCGTGCGTTCGAGATTCCGGCCGGCCGGCTGAGCGACGCGCTGGTCGCGTTCGGCGCGCAGGCCGGCCTCACCATCGGCGCCAGCGATCCCGGCCTGGCCGCGGTCCGAAGCCGTCCGGTTCGCGGCCGTATGACGGCCCGCGCCGCGCTGACGGCATTGCTCGCAGGCACCGGCTATGGCTTTCGCTTCGTCGGTCCACGGACCGTGCGGATCGTTCGCGCGCCGCGATCCGTTCCGCGCCAACGGACGGCGACGCCGCCACCCCCCGAACTGCCGCCGGAACCGCCCCAGCCGGACATCGTCGTGACCGCGAGCAAGCACGGTATCTCGCTCACCCAATTTCCCGGCACCGCACGGCTCGTCGACCTGGCGCCGAGCGACGTCGGCCGCTTCGGCGCGCGCGGCAGCGATGCGGTGCTGGCGCGGCTGCCGGTGCTGTCGGCGACCGATCTCGGCCCCGGCCGCAACAAGATCTTCATCCGCGGCCTCGCCGACAGCAGCTTCAACGGGCCGAGCCAGGTCACGGTCGGCCAATATCTCGGCGACGTCCGGCTGACCTATAATGCGCCCGACCCGGATCTCAGATTGTACGACGTCCGCCGCGTCGAGGTGCTCGAAGGCCCCCAGGGCACGCTCTACGGAACCGGCGCGCTCGGCGGCATATTGCGGCTGGTGCCCAACGCGCCCGATCCGTCCGCTCTGTCCGCCTCGGTCTCGGGTGGCGCGATGCTGGTCGCCCATGGCGCGCCGGGCGGCGACGCGGCGGCAATGGTCAACGTTCCGCTCGCGGCCGACAGGCTGGCGCTGCGCGCGGTCGGCTACGGCTCGATCGACGGCGGCTATATCGACGATGTCGAGCGCGGGCTGACCGACGTCAACCGGATCAGCGCTTATGGCGGCCGCGCCACCTTGCTCTGGCGGCCGGGCGACTGGACGGTCGAGCTCGGCGGCGCGCTGCAGTCCATTTCCGGCCGCGACGGCCAATATTCGCAGCGCGAGGTCGGCAAGCTCGAGCGGCGCTCGACCCTCGGTCAGCCGTTCGGCAACGACTATCGACTCGGCGCGCTCAGCGTCCGCCGCGACGGTGCCGTGCTCGATCTGCAATCCTCGACCGGCATCGTCCGCCACGCGCTCCAGTCGAGCTTCGACGCGACCGGCCTCGACGGGACGACCGGTCCGCAATTGTTCGTCGAGGATATCGGCATCACCCTGCTCGCCAACGAGACCCGCCTGTCGCGGCCGATGCGGAACGGGGAAGGGTGGGTGCTCGGCTTCGGCCTGCTCCACAATATCAGCAGCATCCGCCGCCGGCTCGGACCGCCCGACGCGACCGTGCCGATCATCGGCGTCCGCAACAATGCGACCGAGCTCGCCTTGTTCGGCGAATATAGCCGCGACCTCGGCGCCTCCCTGATCGCCACCATCGGTGCGCGCGCGACCTATTCGGATTCGCGCGGTCGTCCGCTCGAGGCGCCCGACGATCTCGACATCCCGCGCCGGCAGGATTTCCGTCTGTCGCCCAGCGCCGCGCTGAGCTGGCGGGGCAGCGACTCGCTGCTCGTCTATGCCCGCTTCCAGCAGGCCTTCCGCGCCGGCGGCCTTGCGGTCGCCGCCACCGGCTCGGAGACATCGGTCGAGCTGTTCGAATCGGACAAGCTGGCGGCGATCGAGGCGGGCGTCCGGTTCGGGCGACCGGGCAGCCGGCTCAGCCTCAACGCGGCGCTTTCCTATGCGCGCTGGACGGACATCCAGGCCGACCTGATCGACGAACGCGGCCTGCCCTTCACGACCAATATCGGCGACGGCCGCATCTACGGCTTCGAGCTCGACGCGGGCTGGCGGGCGTCCGACTCGCTGCGCTTCGACCTCGCCTTGTTCCTGACCGAAAGCGAGCTGACCCGACCCAATCAGGAGGTCGTCGACGCCGACGATCGCGACCTGCCCAACGTCGCCGGCGCCGGCCCGGGCGGCCGGCTCAGCGGCCATTATCGCGCGCCGATCGCGCCCGGCGTCGAGCTCTCGGTCGACGCCGCCATCCGCTATATCGGACCGTCCCTGCTCGGCGTCGACGCGCCGCTCGACGTCCGCCAGGGCGACTTTGCCGATGGCCAGGTCGGCGCGCGCCTTGATTTCGGCCGCTTCGGCCTGTCGCTCGACGTCGACAATGTCGCCGATGCCCGCGGCAGCCGCTTCTCCTTCGGCAATCCGTTCGGAGTCGGCGACCGCAACCAGGTCACGCCGATCCGCCCCCGCACCGTTCGCATCGGCTTCGACGCGAGCTTCTAGCTTCCCAGCGCCTCCGCCTGCTCGGCAAGCTCGAGCCAGCGATGCTCGGCGGCGTCCTTCTCTTCCCGGGCTGCGGCGACTGCCTCGGTCAGCGCCGAGAACAGTTTCGGATCGCGCCTGTAGAGGTCGTGGTCCGACAGCGCCGCTTCGTCGCGCGCGATCGCCTGCTCGAGCTCCTCGATCCGCTTCGGCAGCAAGTCGAGGTCGCGCTGGTCCTTGTAGGACAATTTGGTCCGCGCCCTGGCGGGCGCCGGCGCAGCGGGTTCGGTCCGGGTCTGCGACGCCCGTTTCGTGGGCGAAGCCGCCCGCTTGCGCTCCCAATCCTCATAGCCGCCAGCGACGATGTCGACCTTGCCCGTTCCGTCGAGACCGAGCGTGATCGTGACCGTCCGGTCGAGGAAGTCGCGGTCGTGGCTGACGATCAGGACGGTGCCGTCATAATCGGCGATCACTTCCTGCAGCAGGTCGAGCGTCTCGAGGTCGAGATCGTTGGTCGGCTCGTCGAGCACCAGCAGGTTCGAACGCCGCGCGAACTCGCGCGCCAGCAAGAGCCGCGAGCGCTCGCCGCCGGACAAGGTCCCGACCTTGGCGTCGACCAGGGTCGGCTCGAACAGGAATTCCTTCAAATAGCCCTGGATGTGCTTCTTCGTCCCGCGCACCTCGATCCAGTCGCCGCCGTCCGCCAGGATGTCGCGGACGCGCTTGTCGGGATCGAGCAATTTGCGCTGCTGGTCGATCATCACGCCCGACAGGGTCTTGGCGCGCGTGACCGTCCCTTCGTCCGGCGCGATCTCGCCGGTGAGGAGCTTGAGCAGGGTGGTCTTGCCGGTGCCGTTGGCGCCGACCAGGCCGATCCGGTCGCCGCGCTGGATGCGCAGCGAGAAATCCTTGATGATGGTGCGCGCGCCGTAGCGCTTGGTCACCTGGGCGGCCTCGATCACCATCTTGGTGCGGACCTCGTCATTCTCGAGCGCGATCTTGGCGGTGCCGGCAGGCCCGAGCATCGCCGCCCGCGCCGCCCGCATGTCCTGCAATTTGGCGAGCCGGCCCTGGTTGCGCCGCCGCCGCGCGGTGACGCCGCGCTGCAGCCAGTGCAGCTCGAGTTTCAGCTTCGCGTCGAGCTTCTCGGCGGCGCGGGCCTCCTCATCATAGATCTTCTCGGTCCAGGCCTCGAAACCGCCATAGCCGACCTCGGCGCGCCTCAGACTGCCGCGGTCGAGCCACAAGGACGAGCGGGTCAGCCGCCTGAGGAAGGTTCGGTCGTGGCTGATCACGATGAATGCGCCGGTGTAGCGCGACAGCCAATCCTCGAGCCACTCGATGCCGGCAAGATCGAGAGGGTTGGTCGGCTCGTCCGGCTCCTGCGCGATCGCCCGGGCGATCGCGGCGCGGCGGCGCTCGCCGCCCGAGGCGGTCGCCCCCGGCCGGTCGAGATCGAGTCCGATCTGGTCCGCGATCGCCTCGACCGCATGAACCGCCGGCGCGTCCGGCCCGGACAGGGCAAAGGCGCGCAACGTCTCGAAGGTCGCGATCGGCGGGTCCTGCTCGAGCAGCACCACCTTGATCCCCGGCTGGATCGTGCGGCGGCCCTCGTCGGTCTCGATCAGGTCGGCGAGGCATTTGAGCAGGGTCGTCTTGCCGGCGCCGTTGCGGCCGATCAAGGCCAGCCGGTCGCGCTCGCCGACATAGAGGTCGAGGCCGCGAAACAGCCAGCCCGATCCCTGGATCAGGCCGAGATTCTCATAAGCAAGGACAGGTGCCGCCATGGGCGGCGACATAGGGGGCGATTGCCGACCCGTCACCCCGCTGGTCCACGCGCATCGTTTCTGGCAGCCTCGACAGACTCATGTGGCGGACGATTCTCCCTTACGCGCTCGCGCTCGTTGTCGCCGCCTTCGCGCTCGAATCGCTGAAGTTCCGTTATGCGACCGCCTTCATCTCGACCGAGATCTACGTCTTCCTGGTTGCGCTCGGCTTCGTCGCGCTCGGCCTCTGGGCGGGTCACAAGCTGACGCCGCGCCCGGCCGGGCCGGGGTTCGAGCGCAATGACGCCGCGGTCCGTTCGCTCGGACTGACGCCGCGCGAATGCGAGATCCTCGAGCGGCTCGCGGCCGGCGAATCGAACAAGGAGATGGCGCGCAGCCTCGGCATCTCGCCCAACACGGTGAAGACCCATCTCGCCCGACTCTACGAGAAGCTCGAGGTCGTCCGCCGCGTCCAGGCGATCGAGAAGGCGCGCTCGCTGTCGCTCATCCCTTAGGCCGATCTGGCCCAAATCACCCTTTCGGGCGATAGTCGCGCCTGCGTTGCGGGGCTTATGCCGGGCCGATCGCAACCTGAAGGGGGATAGACCATGATTCGTTATGCCCTGATCTACGGCCTGCTGTCGGGCTTCGTCGTCGCCGCGGCCATCACCGCCGGCCTGCTCCTGACGAGCGACGACGGCTTCGGCCACTCCATGTGGTTCGGCTATCTGGTGATGCTGGTCGCGCTGACCTTCATCTTCGTCGGCGTGAAGCGCTATCGCGATATCGAGCGCGGCGGCGTGATCAAATTCCTGCCCGCCTTCGGCGCCGGCCTCGCCATCGCCATTGTCGCAGGCGTCGCCTATGTGATGACCTGGGAATGCTATCTCGCCGCGACCAACTATAGGTTCATCGAGGAGTTCGCGGCTTCCTATGCGCGCAGCCAGGCCGCCGCCGGCGTGCCGGCAGAGTCGATCGCCGCAGACCTGCAGTGGATGCGCGACATCTACGCGAGCCCGATCCAGCGGACCGCGATGACCTTCATGGAAATCTTCCCGGTCGGCTTCCTCGTCTCGCTGGTTTCGGCCGCCTTGCTGCGCGACCCGAAGCTTCTGCCCGCGGTCGCTCGACCGGCTTGAGACAGCGTTATTGACATGAGACAAGAGTCTCATTAGGCGCCATCGCCGATCTTCAAGGAGAGTGGCGATGGCGCTGACGCGCGAGCAGATGGACGCGAAGCTGGACGAGCATTTCGGCTTCGAGGTGGCGGACAATGTCGAGGGCGTGCTCGCCACGCTGACCGAGGATGTCGAGCATGACATCGTCGGCTGGCCGCCCAGTCCGGCCAAGGGCCATGACGCGGTGCGGCCCTTCTACGAGGCGCTGTTCGCCGATCTCGCCGACGGCAAGGTCGAGTCCACGCGCCGCCTGTACGGCGACAATTTCATGGTCGACGATTCGGTCTGGACCGGGACCGCGGTCGGCCGTCCGTTCGGCCTCGAGGGCCGCGGCCGGCCGCTGAGCTTCCGCTTGCTGCACGTGCTCGAGTTCAGCGAGGGGGGCGACATCAAGCGCGAGAATGTCTGGCTCGATCTCGGCGCGATCCAGCAGCAGCTCGGCTGATGGCCGACGCCATTTCCGCAGGCCGCGCCAACCAGCGCAATCGCACCCGAAAGGATCTGCTGGCGGCCGCCAACCGGCTGCTCCAGGCCGGCCGCAACCCGACCCTGGACGAGGTCGCCGCCGAGGCGATGGTCTCGCGCGCCACCGCCTATCGCTATTTCTCCGGCGTGGAGGATCTGCTGGTCGAGGCGGGCCTCGATCTCGCCATGCCCGACGCATCTTTGTTTGCGGGGGACGGCGGGGTGGATCCGGCGGAGCGTCTGCTCCGCGCCGATGCGGCGGTCGCGGCGATGATCCGCGCCAATGAGACCGCCCTGCGCACGATGCTGGTCCACAGCCTGCAGCGTGGCCTGGCGGGCGCCGAAGCCGTGCCCAATCGCCAGAATCGCCGGACGCCGCTGATCGAAGCGGCGCTGGCGCCGGCGCGGGAGCGTCTCGATCCGTCCGCTTACCGCCGCCTCGTCCGCGCGTTGGCGCTGATCATCGGCACCGAATCGATGGTCGCGTTCAAGGATGTGCTGCATCTGGACGAGGGCGAGGCCGACGATGTGCGGCGCTGGATGATCGAGGCGCTCGTCGACGCCGCTCAGCGTCCGGCCTGATCCCCGCCGCCGAGCCGGGGCCGGCAGGCCGGCGCAGGCGGATCGTCAAGCACCAGCCGCTGATAGCGCACCATGGTCGGACCCTCCGGGCGCCAGCTCAGCTCGCGCTCGCCGGCCGCGTCGCCCACGCGCATCACGATCGGCACGCGGGAATCGCCGGGTCGGAAGGAGATCCGGCGGACATAGCGCATGCCCGGCCGCAGCCCGGCCTGCCAGGCCGGGCCGCCCTCGACGACGGAGGTGAAATAGCGTCCGTCGGCGCGGTCCTCCACCTGATAGCCCGAAGCGTAGACCGGCTGCTCGGCCCATTCGAACCGGCCGCACGGCGCCAGCAGGTCCGGCGCCAGCACGATCGGCTCGCCGGCGAGGAACGCCGAGATGCGATCCTGGCCGAGCCCGGCGGCGCGGACGAAGCGCGGTCCCTGCGTCTCCGCTGCCGGAAAGCCGCGGCCCGCGGCCATCGCCAGCAGGGCCCTGCGCACCAGGCCGCCATTGTCGATGCCGAGCGCGAACAGATGGCCCCGGTCATAGGGCATTTGCTGGGCGTCGGCGTCGCTCCAGAAACGCTCGGCAAGAACCGCATTGTCGAGGGTGCGCGCGGTCGACGAGGCGTAGCGCAGCAGCACCGTGTTGAGCCGCGCCGCATATTGGGCCGGACTCCAGATGCCCGCGCGAACCAGAGCGACGGCCGCGACATGGTCGTTGAAGCCTTCGGTGAACCAGTAATCCGGCGCGTCCGGGTCGGGGACCGGCCCGAGCGTCCGGCCAAACCAGCGATGGCCATATTCGTGCGCCAGGGTCGGCAGGAAGTCGTCGAGGCCGAGATTGGCGGTCGAGGCCAAAGCGAAGCCGCCGCCGCGGCCGCTGCCGCCGAAGCTGATCGCGCCCATCTCGGCGCCGCGCAGGGGAATGAGCGAGACGAAATAGGGCGCGGCCGGCGCCTGCATATAGTCATTATAGGCGGCCGCGACCCGCGCCAGGCCATCGACCATCGCCGCGTCGGTGAACCCCCATTGGCCGCGCAGCGCGAGCCGCATCGGCTGCCCGTCGACATTGCGGGTGACGATGCGCAGGTCGGTGCCGCCGATCAGGATGGATTGGATGACCTCGTCGACGCTCCGTTGCGGATCCCTTCCCTGGTCGAGATTGCTGGTCCATCGCCAGCCGGCCGGAGACGCCGCCATCCGGAAACGTGCCGGCGCGTCGCCACGGCCTTCCGGTGCAGCCAGGGCGCCCTCGCCATGGACGTAGAACCAGCCGGGCCGCAGCACCGGCCGCGCCTTCTCATAGCCGGCATCGGGATCGGCATCGCTGAGGCCGAGCCGATAGGTGATCGTGAGCTCGGCGCCCGGCGCGTGGCGAAGCGTGCGCCGGGCCGGATCGCCGGTCGCCGCGATCGTGCCGCCGGCCACGGCGAGCTGCTCGATCCGCTCGTGCAGCCGGTCCGAGCCGGCCCAGCGCGACGGCAGGGCCAGGCCGGTCTCGCCGTCGGCATCGCCGCGGAGCCGCAGCGTGACCCGGATCCGTTCGAGCCCGCTGGCGCCGATCTCGGGCGTGACGAGATAATCGACCGGCTCGGGCGCCGGCGCCGCCCCGATCAGCAGGACGGCGAGCAGCGCTGGCGCAAGACGCCTCACCGGGCCTCGCGCGCCCGCGCCTCGGCGACCATCCGCGCGACGCTCTCGAGCAGAGCGGGCGCGTCGTAGACGATGCCGTCCTTGATCGTCCAACGCACGCCGCCGACCCGCTCGACCTGCTGCGTCTCGGGGTTCAGCCGCATATGTCCGGTGCCGTAGAGCAATTTCAGATTGCTGAGCGGATTGCCGGGGACGATCACCAGATCGGCCAGCATGCCGGTCCGGATCAGGCCGAATTCGGGCTCCTGCCCGCGCGGCTCGGCAAGTTCGCGGGCGCCGTTGATCGTCGCCGCCTGGATCACCTCGAGCGGCGAGAAGCCGGCCTCCTGCAGCATCTCCAGCTCCTGGATGTAGGAGAAGCCCCAGGTCTGGTAGATGAAGCCGGCGTCCGAGCCGACGGTGACCCGGCCGCCCATATTCTTGTAATCGTTCATCAGCCGCATGAACGGCCCGTAGAAACGCCGCCAGGCGATCTCGTCGGCGGTCGTCCAGTCCCAGAAATAGGATCCGTGATTGGTCCGGCTCGGCTGGAAGAAACGCTGCAGCGAGGGCAATGTATAGCGCTCGTGCCAGTCGGCGTTGCGCGCCCGCATCACGTCGCGGCCGGCCGAATAAATGTTGAGCGTCGGCGAGAAGGTGACGCCGCGCTCGCGCTGGCGCTCCAGATAGGCGCGCCATTCCGGGCCGCCCGGCTCGACGATCTGGTCAGCCAGCCGCGCGACCTGGCTGAACCGCCACTGCTCGTCCGCCAGATTATAGTCGTTCGGATAGGAAGGCAGCCGGCGGTCGCGCAGCAGCGATTCCATGTGGCCGTAGAAATGGGTGATGCCGCGCATCCCCATCTCGCCGGCGCGGTCGGCATTGACCTCGGCGACGCCTCCCTGGCTCAAATGGGTGACGGTGCCGAGATTGAGGCGGCGCGCCTCCTCGACCGCCGCCTGCATCACCGCGGGCGGATCGTTGAAGAACTTGACCCCGTCATAGCCCTGGGAGGCGGCCCAGCGGACCCAGGCCCGGGCCTGCTCCGCGTTGCGCACCGGTCCCTGGCTCCAGAGCTGGCCGAGCACCGGATAGTTGAACAGGCGCGGCGCGACGATCGTGTTGTCGCGGCTGCGGCGCTGGTCCGACAGGTTCATCTCGTGATCGGGATAGAGGCCGACGCCGCGCACCGTCGTCACGCCATGCGCCAGCCACAGCCGGTAGCCATAGGTCGCGTTCGGCGCCTTGTTCGGATCGCCATTATGGCCGTGCGTGTCGACGAAGCCGGGCAGCACGAACATGCCGGTCGCGTCGATCTCGCGGTCGAAATCGCGCGGCTGCCGCTCGGCGCGCAGCGGCAGCCCCGGCGTACCGGCGCCGTTGATGCTCTCGATCCGGTTGCCGGCGATGACGATGTCGACCGGGCCGCGCGGCGGCGCGCCGCGGCCGTCGATCATCGTCGCATTGCGGATCACCAGCCGGCGATAGGGGCCTTCGCCTTCGCCCGGCTGGCGATCGGGCACGCGCTCCATGCGCGCGCCCTCCTGCTCCTGCGCCTGCGTCGCGGCCGGACCGGACATAAGGGCCGCCAGCACTCCGGCGATCGCCACCACGCTCTTTCGCATTCCCCGCTCCCCTTCGAACCGCCGCCGCAATGGCGCCGGCGCCACACCTTCAAAAACTTTCAGAGCCGCTACAAGGGCATTCATGGCCTATTCAATGGCTTGTGCTATTTGCCGTCCCGATCCTTCTCGAAAGGCCGAGTTTAAGAAGTTCGATGCGTTTCCTGTTGCCTCTCCTTGCCGCCGGCCTGCTCTGGTCCGCGGGCCCTGCCGACGCGCAGCGGCTGCGGGCCCAGCGTGGCGAGCAGGATGCCGCCTATCAGTCGCACCAGGAAGGCGGCCTGTCGCTTTCCGAGATCCGCCAGCGCGTCCGCGTTCCCGGCGCCCAATTCATCGGCGTCGAGTTCGACGGCCGCATCTATCGCCTGAAATTCATGCGCGGCAGCGAGGTGATCTGGATCGACGTCGATGCCCGCACGGGGCGTATCCTCAGTCGGCAATAATTCGACTTTCCAGCAAAATAGAGCGCGATCGGACCGCGCTACAGGTGAGTCATCCCGGCGAAGGCCGGGACCCATGAACGCCGTGAAATGAGGTCAGGCAAACCGTGTTCATGGATCCCGGGTCAAGCCCGGGACGACTCCTGTGGGTCAAGCCCACGACGTGGGCTCAAATTGATTTCGCCCTGACCGCCGACACTTTGCGCTCACCGCCATGCCCTGCTATTTCCGTTCATCTAAGCGGAACATTTGTGGGCCGCACCGATTGAACGGCGGCGCCCGCCGCAGCGAGGGGAAGACAGCATGCGTGTCCTGATCGTCGAGGACGAACCCAATCTGGGCCGGCAGCTCCGCGCCACCCTCGAAGGCGCCGGCTATGCGATCGATCTCGCCACCGACGGCGAGGATGGCCATTATCTCGGCGCGACCGAAACCTATGATGCGATCATCCTCGATCTCGGCCTGCCCGAGATTGACGGCCTGACCGTGCTCGACCGCTGGCGCAAGGAAGGAATCAAGGTCCCGGTCCTCGTCCTCACCGCCCGCGACAGCTGGTCGGACAAGGTCGCCGGCCTCGACGCCGGCGCCGACGATTATCTCGCCAAGCCGTTCCAGACCGAGGAGCTGATCGCGCGGCTGCGCGCCCTCATCCGCCGTGCCTCGGGCAACGCCTCGTCCGAGCTCACCGCCGGCGACGTCCGCCTCGACACCCGCTCCGGCAAGGTCACGCTGAACGGCGAGCCGGTCAAGCTGACCGCGCAGGAGTATAAGCTCCTCTCCTATCTGATGCACCACAAGGGCAAGGTGGTCAGCCGCACCGAGCTGATCGAGCATATCTACGACCAGGATTTCGACCGCGACTCGAACACGATCGAGGTGTTCGTGACCCGCATTCGCAAGAAGCTCG
>JAYRLF010000065.1:0-13939 GCA_041905385.1 Allosphingosinicella sp. | reverse complement strand
ATTTGGCCGTGCCCCGCACGCCCAAATCGAGATGATGGTGGGCGTGGCAAGGATTGAACTTGCGACCCCTGCGATGTCAACACAGTGCTCTACCACTGAGCTACACGCCCACGAGAGCGGGCTATCTAGTGAAGCCGGGCGCGGTGCGCAAGCACCGGAAATCACAATCTTCCGTGCTGATCCTCAGATTGGAACATGCGCTCCACCTCGAGCACCAAATCCTTGAGATGGAAGGGCTTCGAAAGGACCTTGGCGTCGGGGGTCTTGCGACCGGCCTTGAGCGCCACCGCGGCAAAGCCCGTGATGAACATGACGCGGATGTCGGGTGCGATCGCCGCCGCTTTCTGGGCGAGCTCGATGCCGTCCATTTCCGGCATGACGATATCGGTCAGCAGCAGGTCGAACGGCTCGCTTTCGAGCAGAGGCAGTGCTGCGGTGCCCCGATCGACCGCCGTAACCGCGTAGCCGACGCGTTCCAGCGCGCGTGCCAGATAGAGGCGCATCGATTCGTCGTCTTCGGCGAGGAGGATCTTCAGCATCCGGCCTTCCCAAACAAATCGTGTCACCACTGCGTCGATCCGGCGACGCCCCTGCCACCTTATGCGCGCCCGGCGGGATATTTTCCACCCGTCAACGCGCCGCCGATTGCGCGTGTCCCATGCTGGCTCTACTTTTGCGCAAGTCATGACCGAGACCTCCGCTCCCTCGCCGCCGTTCGTCCGGATCGGGCCCGAGCGGCCGGTCACCCCCATCATCCTGTCGGTTCCGCATGCCGGGCGCGATTATGGCGAGGCCCTGCTGGCCGCCGCGCGTCTGCCGCGCCGGCTGCTCGAGACGCTCGAAGACCGGCTGGTCGACAGGCTGATCTGGCGCGCCACCGATTCGGGCGCGACCGCTTTCGTCGCGACCGCGCCGCGGGCCGAGATCGACCTCAACCGCGACGAACGCGAGATCGACCCGGCGCTGCTGGCCCCGCCGCTGCCGGCGGGTGGCGTGGTCCAGTCGATCCGGACGCGCGGCGGCATCGGCCTGATCCCGTCGCGAATCGCCGGCGCCGGTGCGCTCTGGCGCGAGCGAATCGCGCATGGCGAGCTGCGGCGCCGGATCGAGACGATCCATCGGCCCTATCATGAGGCGATCGCCGCTGCGCTGGCCGATGCACGGGAGCGGTTCGGCGCCGCGGTGCTGCTCGATTGCCATTCGATGCCGCCGCGCGGCCAGCCCGGCGAGGGGGCGGCGGTCGTGTTCGGCGATCGCCACGGCACCACGGCGGGCGGAGCCCTGGTGGCGGCAGCGGTCGCGGCCGTGCGCGGTCTTGGCTATGAGGCAGCGTGCAATACGCCTTATGCCGGCGGCTATATCGTCGCCCGCCACGGCGCGCCGGCGCGCGGCGTCCACGCGCTGCAGATGGAAATCGACCGCTCCGCCTATCTCGACGTCGAACTGCGGTCGCCCGGGCCGGGCTTTGCCGCGTCGTGCCGATTGGTCGCCTGCGTCGTCACTGCGCTGGAGGACCGGCTGTTCGGAACTGCCGAAGGGATTGCCGCGGAATAGGGTGTCGGCCGGCACGGCCGCTCCGCAGCGACACAATAAAAAAGCCACCTCACGAAAATCGTGAGGTGGCCAGGTTCAGGGAGGAGCACCCTCTCAGGAAGAGGGCGCGTCGCGCTGCCGCAAAGGGGGGAATACGACAGCGCTTTCAGGAAGATAGGAAGGACAGGACGCATTTCAAGGGCGAGCGCCGGGGTGGCACTCGCCCTCGTGAAACATGCATGAATTCAGTGACCTGCCTTTCCCCGCGGGGAAGCGAGAAGGTCAGGCGTCGGCGGGCTGAGGCTGCGGCGCGCTCTGCGACGGAACCTTGCCGAGCTGCAGCTGGCGGCCGAAAATGTCGCGCATCAGCGTCAGCGAGAAGAGATGCGCCATGATCAGCTGCAGGATCCCGTTCTGGTTGATCTTGCGCAGCTGGTCGCCGTGCATCTCGCGCATCTTCTCCTCGGACACCATCCGGAAGCCGCGATAGACATAGGGCTGATCAGCACTGTCGGGCTGGATCGAGACCTCGCCGTCGATCAGCAGATCGAGCTCCTCGAGCTCGCGCATGAAGGCGGAGGTGCGCTGCGCCGCAATCTCGAAATCCTCGCAAAATTTGAGGATGTTGTTGAGATTGTCGGTCGGCTTCTCATTCTCGAACAGCGGCAGGCCGTCGTCATATTCGCCGACCAGCTCGCTCTTCGGATCGAAGCAGAGCGAAAGCTCCTGCGCATCCGGCTGCAGCTTGGCGAGCATGAACGGGTAACGACGGACATAGGCCGGGACGTAGAACGGGTTGTAGGCCTTGCCCTCGTCGTCGAGGAAGACGTTGACGCCCTCGTTGAGCCCCATCAGCGCCAGCGGAACGCTGTTGTCGCCGGCCGAAAAGACGATCGGGGTGTAGCGCTGGGCGCTGACGAACTCGTCGACCGTGAGCGGGATGGCGTGGGCCTGGGCGAAATAAGGCGCCTTGTCCGCGCCGCGAGTCTTGAAATTGGCGTGCAGGCTGCTCGAGAGCGGGTGAAGGTCCTGATAGAAAATCGGCAAATTGGGCGCCGGCTGAGTCGCCATGATCATCTTCTCCGTCGGTGGAATCGCCCCGCGCTTCTGCAGCGGGATTTCCGCCACCGTCTATGGAGGTCGCACGATTTCCGCAAGTCTGTCCTGAGCTAGGATGGCAGGATGAGCTTGCCCGGATTCATCACGAGCCGGGGATCGAGCGCGCGCTTGATCGCCGAAAGCGCGGCAAGCCGTGCGGAGCCGCCAAGCCGGGCAAGCTCGGCAATCTTCATCTGGCCGATGCCATGCTCGGCCGAGATCGATCCGCCGGCGTCGGTGACGAGATCGTGGACATGGGCGCTGATCGACCCGCCGACCCGTTGGACCCAGCTTTCATCCTCGCCCTCGGGCGCGCGCACGTTGAAGTGGATGTTGCCGTCGCCGAGATGGCCGAAGGCGTTGACCCTCGTGCCCGGGAAGGCGCGCTCGACCTCGGCCGCCGCCGCGACCAGGAAATGCGGCATATCGGCGACCGCGACCGAGATGTCGTGCTTGGCAGCCGGCCCGTCCTTCTTCTCCGCCTCGGAAATGGCGTCGCGCAGCCGCCAGAACTGGTCGGCCTGAGCCTCACTCGCCGCGATCGCGGCGTCGCGGACCAGGCCCCCTTCGAGGGCATCCGCCAGCGCCCTTTCGAGCGCCTCCTGCGGCGGTGCGGCTCCTGCCGGGGCGACCGCCTCGATCAGCACGTTCCAGGGATGGGCCTCGGCGAGCGGCGATCGCGTGCCTGGAATGTGCGCAAGAACAAGCTCGAGCGAGGAGCGGGGCACCAGCTCGAAACTTTCCACCGCATCGCCCATCAGCACTTCGCTCAGGCGCAGCAAGGCGAGGGCGTCGTCCGGGCTGGCGACGCCCGCCCAGGCGACCGCGCGCGCGCCGATCGCCGGCACCAGCCGGAGGGTCGCGGCGGTGACGACACCGAGCGTTCCCTCGGCCCCGACCAGCAGCTGACCGAGATCATAGCCGCGATTGTCCTTCTTGAGCGCAACGAGCCCGTCATACACGCTGCCGTCGGGCAGCACCGCCTCGAGACCGAGAACGAGCCGGCGCATCGTGCCGAAGCGCAGCACCTGGGTCCCGCCGGCATTGGTCGAAACCAGCCCGCCGATCGTCGCCGAGCCTTTCGCGCCGAGCGTGAGCGGAAAGCGCCGGCCCGCAGCCAGCGCGGCCGCGTGCAGATCGGCGAGGATCACGCCCGCCTCGCAGACAGCGAGGTCGGCCTCAGGATCCAGGTTTCGGATCCGGTTCATCCGCCGCAACGACAGGATCACCGCCTCGCCCGACGCATCGGGCGTGGCGCCGCCGACCATCGAACTATTGCCGCCCTGGGGCACGATCGGCACATCCTGTTCGGCGCACGACCGGACGATTTCGGCCACCTCGCCAGTGTTCGCAGGCGAAAGCAAAGCGGCGGCGGCGCCGTGATAGCGTCCGCGCCAATCGCTCAGCCACGGCGCCATCATGGCGGGATCGCGGCTGAACCCCTTCGGCCCCAGCAAAGCCTGGAGCTTGTCGAGCAATGCATTTGACGGATAAGCCATCGACCGCGGTTTAGGGTCCGGGCCCTGGTCCTGCAAATTTGCCGGGGGTCAATTCATCACATGTTCAAGCGCCGAGGGCAAACGATCGGAGCGATGGAGCATCGCCGTTGATCATCGCGGGCACCGCCGCATGGATGCTGTTCACCTTCGTCGGCCAGGCCGCGCCGCGTCCGCCTGCGCCGCCGCAGCGCGGCTCGATCACGGTGCGCCAGCAGTTCATCATCCGCGTGCCGCGCGGCGCGCAACGGGTGGTGCCGGCGGGAAGCTCGCTGATCCAGTGGCGCGAAAGCCGCGGTCCGCGTTGCCTGCAGGCCACTAGCATCATGGGGGCGACCCTGCTCGGCCAGAACAGCGTCGACCTGATCCTGCGCGACAATAGCCGGATCCGGGCGCGGCTCGAAAATCGCTGCCCCGCGCTCGATTATTATCGCGGCTTCTACGTCAATGCGACGCAGGACGGCCGGATCTGCGCGGATCGTGACGCGATCCGATCGCGTGCCGGCGGCTCATGCACGATCGACCAGTTTCGGGTGCTCCGGCCTAACCCTCGCTAAGGGTCCTCCCAGAGCCCTTTGCTTGACAAGATGAGCCACTTCGCACAATCGCCGCACCGAAGCGGCTTCGTGACGACGCAGGCGCAAATCCCGGACTTAAGATGAGTTTTGCCGACCTCGGCCTTTCCGACGAATTGCTCCGCGCCGTAGCGGAGTCTGGCTATGACGAGCCGACCCCGATTCAGCGCCAGGCGGTGCCGTCGGTGCTGATGATGCGCGACCTGATCGGGATCGCCCAGACCGGCACCGGCAAGACGGCGGCGTTCGTGCTGCCGATGATAGACATATTGGGGCAGGGCCGCAGCCGCGCGCGGATGCCGCGCTCGCTGATCCTCGAGCCGACCCGCGAGCTGGCGATGCAGGTCGCCGAGAATTTCGAGAAGTACGGCAAATATCATAAGCTCAACATGGCGCTGTTGATCGGCGGCACCAACATGGCCGACCAGATCAAGAAGCTGGAAAAGGGCGTCGACGTGCTGATCGCGACGCCGGGCCGGCTCATGGACCTGTTCGGACGCGGCAAGATCCTGCTGACCGGCTGCTCGCTGCTCGTGATCGACGAAGCGGACCGGATGCTCGACATGGGCTTCATCCCGGACATCGAGGAAATCTGCACCAAGCTGCCGAAGAACCGGCAGACCCTGCTTTTCTCGGCGACGATGCCGCCGCCGATCAAGAAGCTGGCCGACAAGTTCCTGTCCAATCCCAAGTCGATCGAGGTGGCGCGGCCGGCCCAGACCAATTTGCTGATCGAGCAAAGGCTGATCCGGGTGGACAGCCGCAAGAAGCGCGACACGCTGGCGGATCTGCTGCGCAGCGACGACGTCCGGACCGCGATCGTCTTCTGCAACCGCAAGACGACGGTGCGCGAGCTCACCACCAGCCTGAAGCGCGGCCATCTCAGCGTCGGCCAGATCCATGGCGACATGGACCAGGCTGACCGGATCCGCGAACTCGAGCGGTTCAAGGCCGACGAGATCAACATCCTGATCGCATCCGACGTCGCGGCCCGCGGGCTCGACATCAAGGGCGTCAGCCACGTCTTCAACTATGATGTGCCGTGGCATCCGGACGATTACGTGCACCGGATTGGCCGCACCGGCCGCGCCGGCAAGACCGGCACCGCGATCACCCTCGTCACCCGGGAGGACGAGGAGTCGATCGACAATATCCAGAAGCTGACCGGCACCAAGATCGCAGAACTGGGCAGGGCGGACAAAAGCGGCGATCGCGAGGAAGAGCCCGTCGCCAAGCCGGAAGCCGATCGGGCGCGTAGCGATGACAAGCCGAAGCGCGGCCGCGGCCGCCGCACCGGCCGGGACCGGGAAGAGCCACGGCGCGAGGAGCGCCCCGCGCGCCAGCCGGATCGTCATCGGTCCGACGAGCGGCCTGCGAAGCGCGCGCGCGGCCGCGCCGACGAGCGCGAGACCGAGGCGGCCGATGAAGGCTGGAACGGCCCCGTGCCGAGCTTCCTCGGCAAGGGTTTCGGCGGCTGATGCGGCGCGCGCTGGGCCTGGTCGTGGCCAGCGCGATTGCAATTCCGGCCGGCGCCCAACCGCGCAGCGAGTCGCTCAGCGCGTTCTTGCAGCGCCATTTCGCTGACGCGCGCGAGCGCGGGCCGGACAGCCGCTATGCGATCGCCTGGGCCAATCTCGACGGCGATCCCCGACCGGAAGCGCTGATCTACATGCAGGGGCGTTATTGGTGCGGCAGCGGCGGCTGCAACCTGTTGGTTGTGCGTGCGCAATATGGCAGCTGGCGGATCGTCAGCGAGATCCGGCTGGCGCGGCCACCGATCCTGGTGCTCGACGCGAGGAGCCGCGGCTGGCGCGATCTTGCCGTGTCGGTGTCGGGCGGCGGCATTCAGCCCGGTTATCAGGCAAGGCTGCGGTTCGACGGCCGCACCTATCCGTCCAACCCCACATTGGACGACGTTTCCCGGATTTCGTCCGGAGAAAGCGGCCGGATCGTCATTCGTCAGGAAAGTGCTACACAGCGCCTGTTCTAGCCGGGGAGCGGGGATGCCGCGAAAATCGAGGCTCGTGCGCTTTGTCGGCGCGATCGGCTTGCTGACGATGAGCGCGCCATCTCTGCCGCAGGCCAATGGCGTCTCGCTGCTCGAGGTCTTCCATGGCTTCCTGGTCGGCCATCTCGCCCGTTTTCGCGACGATGCGCCCGACGCGCGCTATCAAGTCGCGAGCCATGATCTGAACGGCGACAATCGGCAAGAGATGCTCGTCTATCTCCAAGACCCGATCTGGTGCGGCCCGCACGGTTGCGACCTGCTGATCTTCACCCCGACCGGCCGCGGCGCCTGGCGGCAGGTTGCGGAGCTCAGCGCCGGCGCGACTCCGGTCAGGCTATTGGAGGGGCGCAGCCGGGGATGGCGCGATCTCAGCCTCTACGTCAGCTCAAGCCTGATGCCCGGCACGCAGGAGCGCTTTGCGTTCGACGGCGCGACCTACTCGGCCTCGCGCCGCCCACTGGGCAACGAGGTCGGCCGCACCCTGATCGCGCGGGAGAGCCGCGGGCATGATCTCTTCAAGCCGTGGCCGACCCGCTACCGCTAAAGCAACCCACAAGCGGCGCTTATGGTGAACACGTTTTTCTCGATGCGACAGGTCCGAGGGATCCCCGGTAGCACGCGGATCGAACCAACGAGTGAGAGCCTGCGATGACCGACCTCAAAAAGACCCTGCTTCTTCCGATCGACGTCCAGCGCGGCTTCGACGACCCGAGCTGGCCGCAGCGCTGGAATGTCGAAATGGAGGCGAACGGCCGCGCGCTGCTCGACCATTGGCGGGCGCAAGGCGCGCCGATCATCCATGTGCGCCACGATTCGGTGCAGCCGGGATCGAGCCTCGGACCGGGCCATTGGGGCAATGATTTCCGCGAGGGCTTCGCACCCTTGCCGGGTGAACCGGTCGTATCGAAGAGCGTCAATTCCGCCTTCATCGGCACCGACCTCGATCTGCGGCTGCGGCGACTCGGCATCGAGCGGATCGTAACCTTCGGCATCTCGACCGACATGTGCGTGTCGACGACGATCCGGACCGGCGCCAATATGGGCTGGGCCTTCACCCTGGTCGCCGACGCCTGCGACTGCTTTGACTTGCCGGGACTGGACGGCCGGACGATTCCGGCACGGTCGATCCACGACGCTCATGTGGCGACGCTGGCGATGGAATTTTGCGACGTGACGACCGCCGCGGCCGTGATCGGTTCTGGCGAATTGCATCGCGTTAAAATTCTCGCCTAGCCGGTCCGATCAGCTTCCCGGCGACGCAACTCGAACCGCCTGGCCGAGCACGACCTGCCAGCGGCCGTCGCGAAGTCGCCAGACGTCGACATAGCGAAGCTCGACCGAGAATGGCGTGCCGCGGTTGAGGCCGCGCAGGGTGACGCGGCCGCCGAGCGCGGCACCGTCCTGCCAGACATGGGAGATGGGATCGCGGACCTCGACCGGCTCGGGATCGAAGCCCTCGGCGGTCCAGCTGTCGATCAACTGCTGACGGCTCTCCAGCTGGCCATCGGAATTGATCAGCCGATAGTCGGGCGCAACCAGGCGCTCGAGCGCTTCGCGGTCGCCTGCGATCTGGGCGTGCTCGAATGCCTCGGCGGCTTCGGCGAGCGCGGGCGGTAGCGGCTCCGCGGCAAGGCCGGTAGCCGCGATCGTGAAGAGAAGGGAAGTAAAGACGGTCATTGCTGCGACCCTGTTTTGTCCGGGCGACCGCTCTGTCAGATCAACCCTACCGAGCCCAGATGCGATGCGACGAACGTTCGCTCGGGGCCGGCGGGCGCGCTAACGCGACTGACGTTCGAGCCATTCCAGGATCATGTCGGCGGCTTGCTCGGCCGAAATGGCGGTCGTGTCGATCCGGATCTCCGCCGCCTCGGGCGCCTCATAGGGTGAATCGATGCCGGTGAAATTGGCGAGCTTGCCGGCGCGGGCCTTTTCGTAGAGGCCCTTTGTGTCGCGGCGCTCCGCCTCGGCGAGCGGGGTGTCGACGAAAATCTCGACGAAATCGCCGTCCGGCACCATCGCGCGGACCATGTCGCGCTCGGCGCGGAACGGACTGATGAAGGCGGCGAGCACGATCAGGCCGGCGTCGACCATCAGCCTGGCCGCCTCGCCGGCGCGGCGGATATTCTCGACCCGGTCGGCAGCGGTGAAGCCCAGGTCGCGGTTGAGGCCGAGGCGGACATTGTCGCCGTCGAGCAGGAAGGTATGGCGGCCGCGGCCGTGCAGCTTTTGCTCGACGAGATTGGCGATGGTCGATTTGCCGGCGCCGCTGAGGCCCGTGAACCAGAGCAGCTTGGGCCGCTGACCCATCAAGGCCGCGCGGCGCGCGGCGGTCACCGCGGTCGCCTGCTCGTGGACATTCTCGGCCCGGCGAAGCGCGAAATGGATCAGGCCGGCCGCGACGGTGGCATTGGTGATGCGGTCGATAAGGATGAAGCCGCCGAGCGTACGGCTCTCGTCATAAGGCTCGAACAGGATCGGCCGGGCGGTCCAGATGTTGGCGACGCCGATCTCGTTCATCTCCAGCGTCTTCGCGGCCAGCCGCTCCATCGTGTCGAGCCCAAGCTTGTGCTTCGGCTCGCTGACGGAAGCGGCGACGCTCTGGGTACCGATCTTGAGGAGATATTGGCGGCCAGGAAGCAGGGGGGCGGAATCGAGCCAGATCAAAGTCGTCTCGAACTGATCCGACTCGCCCGGCGGGTCGGACGCGGCAGCGAGCATGTCGCCGCGCGAGCAATCCACCTGTGCGTCGAAACCGATCGCCACCGCATCGCCGGCTTCGGCGCGGGCGACCTCACCATCGGATCCAACTATGGTCTCGACCCGCGCGGTTCGCCCGGATGGAGCGATCAGCACATTTTCGCCGCCCGAAACGGCGCCGCCGGCGACGGTGCCGGCGTAGAACCGTCGGCCGCCGTCGCGCAGGACGAGCTGAACCGGCAAGCGGAAGGCGTCGAGCGTTCTTTGGGGCTGGGGCTCGACCTGCTCCAGATGCTCGAGCAAGGTCGGTCCCTGGTACCAGACCATGGAGTTGGACCGTGACACGACATTGTCGCCGTCCAGGGCGGAGAGCGGGATCGCAATGCTGTCGCCGCCGCCCAATTGATCGAGCAGCGCGGAAAAGTCGTCGGCGATCGCCTCGAAGCGGCTCCGTTCGTGGTCGACCAGATCCATCTTGTTCACGGCCAGGCAGAAGGTCCGGACCCCGAGGAGGTGGGCGATCGCGGCGTGGCGGCGGGTCTGGGTCAACAGGCCGCGCGAGGCGTCGACGAGCAGCAGCGCAAGATCGGCGTTGGACGCGCCGGTCGCCATGTTGCGCGTATATTGTTCGTGGCCGGGCGTGTCGGCGAGGAGGAAGCGCCGGGCCGGCGTCTCGAAGGAGAGATGGGCAACGTCGATGGTGATGCCCTGCTCGCGTTCGGCCTCGAGCCCATCCGCGACCAGCGCGAAATCCATCTGCCCGCCGGCCGGCATCCGGTCGTCCGAAACGGCGCCGCATTCGACCATCAGGCGGCCGATCAGGGTCGACTTGCCGTCGTCGACGGAGCCGCAGGTCAGCAGGCGCAGCAGCGAGGCCATCAGAAATAGCCCTGCCGTTTCTTGCGCTCCATCGAAGCGGGCTGGTCGTGGTCGATCAGGCGACCCTGGCGTTCCGACAGACGCGATGCGGCCATTTCGGCGAGCACTGCGTCGACGTCGGCGGCTTCGCTTTCGATCGCGGCGCTGAGCGGATAGCAGCCGAGCGTTCGCAATCGGACTTGGCGTGTGACAGCGGCTTCGCCCGGCCGGAACCGGAAGCGCTCGTCATCGACAAGGAGCAGGGCGCCATCGCGCGCCACAGTCGGGCGCGGAGCCGCGAAATAGAGCGAGGCGACCGCAATGCGCTCACGCGCGACATAGGTCCAGACGTCGCGCTCGGTCCAATTGGAGAGCGGGAAAACGCGCAAGCTTTCGCCCGGACCGAGCCGGCCGTTGTAGAGATTCCAGAGCTCGGGGCGCTGGCGCTTCGGATCCCAGCCATGACTGGCCGACCGCAGTGAGAAGATCCGTTCCTTGGACCGGCTCGGCTCCTCGTCGCGGCGGGCGCCGCCGAAGGCGAGATCGAAGCGATGCGCATCGAGGGCCCGCTTCAGCCCTTCGGTTTTCCACATGTCGGTATGGAGCGCGGCGCCATGGTCGAACGGGTTGATACCCTGCGCCTCGGCATCCGGATTGCGGTGGACGATCAGCTCCATGCCGGCTTCGGCGGCGAGCCGGTCGCGCAGCGCGTACATTTCCCGGAACTTCCAGCCGGTATCGACATGAAGGAGCGGGAAGGGCGGCCGCATCGGACGGAACGCCTTGCGGGCGAGGTGCAGCATCACGCAGCTGTCCTTGCCGGCCGAGAAGAGCATGACCGGCCGCGCCGCCTCGGCCACCGCCTCGCGCAGGATATGAATCGATTCCGCCTCGAGGCGCTGGAGATGGTCGCGGGTCATCGGCTTCGCGGCCGCAAACTACAGCGGCACGTCGGCGATTCAATCCGGCGCAGCGGACATTGGATCAGGCGTCGGGGAAGACCTGCTCGCGCAAGCGATCCTCGCCGCAGGCCGTCAGCACCTGGTCGAGCGGCTCGCGCACGCCCGTCAGGCGGAACGCCATGTCGAGCCTTTTCTCGTCGATCGTGCGAGTCCGGAAGACAAGCCGCTGGGAGTTGGCGAGCCAGCGCACGAAGTGGCGGACGTTGCGGCGATAGACGATTCGGGCCGAGCGATCGTTGATCAGCCAAAGCATCCGCCGCGCCGGCGCATCGTCGAACCGGTAGGTGAGGCCGCGCGCGCCGACGACGATTTCGCCGCGGCCGAGCCATTGGCGCGACGTCACGGTCACCCGCAGGCCATCGAAACGGGTCGGATCGCATCCGACCGAGATCCGGTTGAGGCCATCCTGCTGGATTGCGAAGGCCTTGACCTCGTCGGTGATCGGATCGCGCGAAATCTCCGCGAACATCGGCTGCGGGGGCAGCGGCGGCGGATCGGTGGCCAGAGCGGCAAGGGCAAGCAGCAACATCGTCGAAAAATCTCCGTCGCTGCCAATAAGTAACTGATCGGCCAGTGGCAACCGCCGTGGCGCCGGCGCGTTTTGCCAGCCAAGCTTTGGCTTGCGTCCCTCTCGCCGCGCGCCTAAACCGCCAGCAAGCACTGGCCGCTCCGAGAAGGGGCGGCCCTTATCATTTCTGGAGGCACGCAAACGTCATGGCCCAGCCGCTCATGCCCCATGCGACGGCCAGCTGGCTCGTCGACAATAGCTCGCTCACCTTCCAGCAGATCGCCGAATTTTGCGGTCTGCACATCCTCGAGGTGCAGGCGATCGCCGACGACACCGCCGCGACCAAGCTGACCGGCCGCGACCCGCTGCGCTCGGGCGAGCTGACGCAGGAGGAGATCGACAAGGGCCAGGACGATCCCGCCTACAAGCTGCAGATGCACCGCCAGCCCGACAGCGCGGTGCGCACCAAGGGGCCGCGCTACACGCCGGTCTCCAAGCGGCAGGACAAGCCGGACGGCGTCGCCTGGCTGATTCGCAACCATCCGGAGCTTTCCGACGGGCAGATCGGCAAGCTGATCGGGACGACCCGCTCGACCATCCAGGCGATCCGCGAGCGGACCCATTGGAACATCGCCAATATCCAGCCGAAGGACCCCGTCACGCTCGGCCTGACCTCGCAGCGCGAGCTCGACGCGGCCGTGGCGCGGGCGGCGAAAGCGGCCGGCACGCAGGCGATCCTGTCCGATGCCGACATGGAGCGCGACCGCTCCGCGTTGATCGAGGAGCTGCGCGCCGAGCGCGAGGCCGCGGCGCGCGAGGCCGAAGCAGCGCACGCCGCCGAGGGCGCGGAGGAAGCCGCGCCGGACAGTGGCTTTACCGACCCGTTCCGGTCGTAAACCGTTTCAAGATAAAAGAAAAATCCAGGGGACCAGTACCGTCCCGGCAGCTCCAAAGCCGGGCGTGCATTTTTGTTCGCTCCGGTTCATAAATCGCGTCGCAAATGAAAACCGAATCGCCTGATCCCGCGCCTGCGGTCTCGCCCGACGCCTCGCTGGCGGAGGAATCCTATTCGCATCGCGGCCTGACCTATCCTCTCGGAAGGCGGACACCGGGGCCGGGCGAACTGATTGCGCTCGCCGAAGGGGTCTATTGGGCGCGGATCCCGATGCCCGGCTCGCTCAACCACATCAATGTCTGGGCGCTGGACGACCCCGGATCCGGGTCCGAGGCAAGCGCCGGCGTCGCCCTCGTCGACACCGGCCTCGCCATTCCGCAATCGCGCGACGCATGGGAGGCGCTGTTCGCCGGTCCGCTGTCCGGACGCACCGTCACCAGGGTGATCGTCACCCATTTCCATCCCGACCATCTCGGCCTCGCCGGCTGGCTCAGCGAGCGCTTCGACGTACGGCTGTGGATGACGCGCGGCGAGTGGTTGTGGGCGCGGATGCTGACCACCGACGTGCGCGAAGCACCGCCGCCCGAGGCTGGCGCCTATCAGCGCGCCGCGGGCTGGGCGGAGGAGCGAATCGCGGCGGAAGCCGCAAAGGGCTGGGGGCGCTTCGCTTCGATGCTGAGCCCGGTGCCGCTCAGCTACGTCCGCATGCAGGACGGCGACCGGATCCGGATCTGCGGGCGCGACTGGCGGGTCGTGACCGGGAACGGCCATTCGCCCGAACATGCCTGCCTGGTCGACGACGTGGCCAAATTGATCATCGCCGGCGACCAGGTGCTGCCGCGCATCACCTCGAACGTCTCACTGTCGATGAGCGAGCCGGAGGGCGACCCGCTCGGCGATTGGCTGTCCTCGATCGCCAAGCTTCGGCAGCTGCCGGACGGCCTGCTCGTGCTGCCCTCCCATGGCGAGCCGTTCACCGGCCTGCACGCGCGGCTCGATGCGCTCGCCGAAGGACATCGCGGCCGTCTCGACGCGCTCCATGTCCATATCGCCGAGCCGAAGCGCGCGGTGGACTGCTTCCCTGTTTTGTTCGGCCGCAAGATCGACGACGGCAGCTTCGGTCTCGCGACCGGCGAGGCAATGGCGCACCTCCGCCATCTCGAGGCCACCGGCCGGGCAAGCCGCGACGTGCGCGACGGCGTCTTTTGGTATTCGGCCCGCTGATCAGCGATCAGCAGCCATAGCCGCATTGCAGCGCGGCGCCGCCCGGAACCGCCTCGATCGCCATCGCGCCGCCGCAGGCGCCATC
>JAYRLF010000503.1:0-2502 GCA_041905385.1 Allosphingosinicella sp. | reverse complement strand
GCTCGCGATCCTCCTTGAACATCGCCGAGACGGTCGCGCCGCCGACCCGGACGCGGGCGAAGACGGTCTCGACCTCGGGCTGGCCGCGCAGCAGGGCATCGACCCGCCGGACCACGTCGCCGGTCTGCTCGAGCGTCGTGCCCGGCACCATCTCGACGGTGATGCTGACCTGATCCTGGTTGGTGTCGGGGAAGAATGTCTGGGGCAGCGCGATGAACATGAACACGGTTGCGGCCAGCGAGACGAAGCCGCCGACGACGGTGACCCAGCGATGCCGGAGCGTGAAGGCGAGCGTGGACATATATTTGTCCATCAGCCAGCCCTCGCCATGGCTGGCATGGCCCGAGGCGCGCAGGAAATAAGCGGCGAACATCGGCGTGATCAGCCGGGCGACGCCGAGGCTGATCAGCACGGCGGCGACGACGGTGAAGCCGAAATTCCTGAAGAACTCACCGGAAACACTCGGCATCAGGCCCACGGGAAGGAACACCGCGACGATCGAGAAGGTGGTGCCGACGACGGCGAGGCCGATCTCGTCCGCGGCTTCGATCGCCGCCTGATAGGCGGTCTTTCCCATCCGCATGTGCCGGACGATATTCTCGATCTCGACGATCGCGTCGTCGACCAGCACGCCGGCGACCAGGCTCAGGGCGAGCAGCGTCATCGTGTTCAGGGTGAAGCCGAGCAGCTCCATGAACCAGAAGGTCGGGATCGCCGAAAGCGGAATGGCAATCGCCGAAATGAGCGTGGCGCGCCAGTCGCGCAGGAACAGGAAGACGACGAGGACGGCGAGGACGGCGCCTTCGATCAGCGCTTCCATTGCCGTCTCATATTGCGCCTCGGTATATTTGACCGAGTTGAACAGGGTGACGAAGCGGACGCCCGGATTGCGCTGCTCGATCTGGCGCAGCCGCTCCGTCGCGCCTTCATAGACCGCGACGTCGGATTCGTTCTTGGCGCGCTGGAAGCCGAAGGAGAGCACCTGCCGGCCGTTGAACGTGGCATAGGAGCGCTGCTCGCCATGCTGGTCGCGGACCTGGGCGATGTCGGCGAGCTGGACGGCCCGGCCATTGCCGAGCCAGATCTGGGTCTGGCCGAGCTGATAGGCGGAAGCCGCATTGCCGAGGATCCGCAGCGACTGCTCCGAGCCGGCGATCTGGGCGCGGCCGCCGGCCGCGTTCAGGTTCATCTGGCGCAACTGCTGGTTGACCTGGTTGGCGGTGATGCCGAACGCCTGCAGCCGTGCCGGATCGAGGGTGACGCGGATCTCGCGGGTGACGCCGCCAGTGCGGTTGACCGCGGCCAGGCCGGGGACGGACAGCAATTCGCGCGCGACCGTATTGTCGACGAACCAGCTCAATTGCTCGAGCGTCATGTCGGTCGAGACGACCGCATAATTGGCGATGTCGTCGCCCGACGTGTCGGCGCGGCCAACTTGCGGCTCGAGGATGCCGTCGGGCAGATTGCCGCGGATCTGGGTGATCGCGTCGCGGATGTCGTTGACCGCGCGATCGACCGGCGTGCCGATGTCGAGCTGGACCCATGTCTGCGAGCTGCCTTCGCTGACGCTGGAGTTGATCTCGTCGATCCCCTGGATCGAGCGGACCGCCGCCTCGACCCTTTGGGTGACCTGCGTCTCCATTTCCGATGGCGCCGCGCCGGGCTGGGAAATGCTGACCCAGACCACCGGGAATTCGATGTCGGGATCGGCCTGCACCTGCATCCGCATGAAGCTGACCATGCCGGCCAGCAGCAAGGCGGCGAACAGGACGAGCGACGGAACCGGGTTCCGGATCGACCAGGCAGAGATGTTGCGCAGGCTCATGACGCTCTTTCGAATGGGGGTCCGATCGCCTGGGCTACCGGACCCCCTTGAGGACTAGTTCGCGCGCCGGGCCTGCAACTCGGGGCGTACCTTCTGGCCCGGGCTGAGGAAGGCGCCGGCCGCGGCGACGATCCGCTCATTGCCGGTCAGGCCCTGGGTGATCGCCATGCCGCGGTCGCTGACCTCGCCGATCCGCACGTCGCGGCGCACCACATTATTGTTGTTGTCGACGATGTAGACGAAGCTGCCGCGGGTATCGCTCTGCACCGCCGATTCCGGCAGCAGCGGCATCACCGCGGAGCCGGCACGGATCTCGGCGCTGGCGAAGCCGCCCGGGCGCAGGTCCGGATTGTAGGGGATCAGGATCCGCGCCTCGCCCTGACGGGTGGTCGGATCGACGATCGGCGAGATCTGCCAGACGCTGCCCTGATAGCTCTGGTCGGAGCCGACCGGAGTCACCACGGTCGGAACGCCGACGCTGAGGCGGGCGAGGTCGCTCTGCGGCAGGCGCGCGCGCAGCTCCATCTCGCCGCCGGCGGCGATCCGGAACAGCGCGCCGCTGCCCGGGCCGACCACCTGGCCGGCCTCGACGCTTCGGCTCAGCACCAGGCCCGCGGTGGGCGAGCGAATGTCGAGCCGGCCGATGCGGGCGCGGCTGCCGCGCACGTGCGCCTCGG
>JAYRLF010000064.1:0-14328 GCA_041905385.1 Allosphingosinicella sp. | reverse complement strand
CCCCGTCGACGCTGTCGTCTTCAACGATGCGGCGCTGGCGATCGGCAGCAATCCGGCCAGCACGGCCGAGACGGCGACCGGCACCCTGGCCGACGGCAACGTCAATGGCGGCACCGGACCCTACACCTACGCCCTGGTCGGCTCGCCGACCGGCGCCTACGGCACGCTGACCCTCAATCCGAACGGGAGCTACAGCTACACGCTGCAGCAGCCCTACGACACGTCGCCCGACGCGAACAACGGCACCAATGTCGAGAACAATCGCGACACCTTCACCTATCAGGTGACCGACGCGAACGGGAACACGACGACCAGCACGATCTCGATCGACATCGTCGACGACGTTCCGACCGCCAATCCGAACACCAATGGCGGCATCGAAGGCGCGATCATCACCGGCAATGTCGTGCCCAACGATGTGTTCGGCGCCGACGGCCCCGGCGCCGGCGGCGGCGTGCTCGGCGTTCGCGCCGCAGGCGGCGATACGACGACCGCGGTCGCCACCGGGGTCGGCGCGGTGATCGCCGGTCAGTTCGGCAATCTCGTGCTGCAGGCCAATGGCAGCTACAGCTATGACGGCAATCCGAACGTCGTTCCGCCGGCCGGCGCGACCGACGTCTTCGTCTACACGATCCGCGACGGCGACGGCGACCAGGCGACGACGACGCTGACGATCACGCTGACCGACAGCGGGCTCGCCGCGCCGACCGACGCCGACGTGACGGTGAACGAGAATGCGCTCGATCTCACCCAGTCCGGCGCCGATCTCGCCCCCGGCACGGTGACCGGCTCGCTGCCGGGCTCGACGGCCGAGACCGACAACAGCGCCAACCAGCTCAACGCCACCGGCGGCACCGGCCCCTACACCTATGCCCTCCAGGCCGGCGGCAATGCGGTGACGGCGGGCCTGTACGGCTCGATCCAGGTCAACAGCAACGGCAGCTATGTCTACACGCTGACCAAGGCGTTCGATAACGCCACCGCCAATGACGGCGTGCAGACGATCAGCGCGGCCGAGAGCTTCACCTATGTCGCGACCGACGCAAACGGCAACACCGTCACCGGCACGATTCAAATCGCGATCGTCGACGATGTCCCGACCGCCGTCGCCGACCTCAACAGCGTCGCGCAGGGCGCGCTGCTGACCGTCAATGCGGCGGCCGGCATCCTCTCCAACGACTCGCTAAGCGCCGACGGCACCAACATCGCCGGCGTTCGCGCGCAGGGCGGGGATTCCACCACCCCTGTCACCAACGGCAATCTGGTCGTGGTCACGGCGCTCGGCACGCTCACCGTCGCAGCCGACGGCAGCTACACCTATGACGCCAATCCGAATGTCGGCCCGGCGACGGATACGTTCGTCTACACGATCCTCGATGGCGACGGCGACCTGTCGACGACGACCCTGACGATCAACATCGGCGGTCCGAGCCTTGCGGCGCCCGACGACGCGGACGCGACGGTCAACGAGGCCGGTCTCGACCTCAATCAGGACGGCGCCGATCTGGTGGCGGGAACGGTCATCGGCTCGTTGCCGGGTGCGACCAGCGAAACCGACAACAGCGCCAACCAGCTGAACGCCACCGGCGGCACCGGGCCTTACACCTATGAGCTGGTCGTGGGCGGCAATGCCGTGACGGCCGGCACCTATGGCTCGATCCAGCTCAACAGCAACGGCACCTACACCTACACGCTGCGCACGAATTACGACAATCCGGACGCCAATGACGGCGTGCAGACGATCACCAATGCGGAAAGCTTCCAGTATCGGGTGACCGACAATAACGGCAACACCGCCACCGGCTTCATCCGCGTTTCCATCGTGGACGACATTCCGACGGCGGCGGCCGATAGCGGCAACGTCCAGGAGGGCTCCCTGCTGAGCGTTGCGGCCACGGGCATCCTCGCCAACGACACGCTCGGCGCGGATGGCGCCGCAATTGCGGGCGTTCGTGCCGCAGGCGTCGATACGACCACGCCCGTCACCAACGGCAATCTCGTGGTGGTGACGGCGCTGGGCACGCTCACCGTCTCGGCCAACGGCAGCTATACCTACGACGCCAATCCGAACACCGGCCCCGGGACCGACACCTTCGTCTACACGATCCGCGACGGCGACGGCGACCTGTCGACGACGACACTAACCATCAATATCGCCGACAGCGGCCTCACCGCTCCCACCGACGGAGACGCCACAGTCAACGAGGCTGGCCTCGACCTCAACCAGGACGGCGCCGATCTGGTGGCCGGCACGGTCATCGGCTCGCTTTCGGGCACGACCAGCGAGACCGACAATACCGCCAACCAGCTCAACGCAAGCGGCGGCACCGGCCCCTATAGCTATGCGCTTCAGGCCGGCGGCAATGCCGTCACGGCCGGCACTTACGGCTCGATCCAGCTCAACAGCGACGGCACCTACACCTACACGCTGCGGACGAATTACGACAATCCCGACGCCAATGACGGCGTTCAGACGATCAACGGCATCGAGACGTTCACCTATGTGGTGACCGACGCCAACGGCAACACGACCACCGGCACGATCGACATCAACATCGTCGACGACGTCCCAACCGCGGCCCAGGACAGCGGCAACGTCCAGGAAGGCGCGCTGCTCAGCGTTGCCGCGACCGGGATCCTCGCCAACGACACGGCCGGCGCCGACGGCGCCGCCATCGCCGGTGTCCGCGCCGCAGGCGGCGACACCACCACCGCGGTCACCAACGGCAATCTGGTCGTCGTCACCGCGCTCGGCACGCTCACCGTCGCGGCCGACGGCAGCTACACCTACGACGCCAATGCCAATGTCGGTCCGGCGACCGACACCTTCGTCTACACGATCCGCGACGGCGACGGCGACCTGTCGACCACGACGCTGACCATCAACATCACCGACAGCGGGCTCACCGCTCCGACCGACGGGGATGCCACGGTCAACGAGGCCGGTCTCGACCTCAACCAGGACGGCGCCGATCTCGTCGCCGGCACGGTCATCGGCTCGCTCTCGGGGACGACAAGCGAGACCGACAACAGCGCCAACCAGCTCAACGCGAGCGGCGGCACCGGACCCTATACTTATGCGCTTCAGGCCGGCGGCAATGCCGTCACGGCCGGCACTTACGGCTCGATCCAGCTCAACAGCGACGGCACCTACACCTACACGCTGCGCACGAACTACGACAATCCGGACGCCAATGACGGT
The DNA here is from genome assembly GCA_041905385.1 of Allosphingosinicella sp. Taxonomy (GTDB): domain Bacteria; phylum Pseudomonadota; class Alphaproteobacteria; order Sphingomonadales; family Sphingomonadaceae; genus Allosphingosinicella. Next base: position 11,126 of record JAYRLF010000064.1, on the reverse strand, counting down.
GTCCAGACGATCAACGGCATCGAGACCTTCACCTATGTGGTGACCGACGCCAACGGCAACACGACGACCGGCACGATCGACATCAACATCGTCGACGACGTCCCGACCGCGACCCAGGACGGCGGCAACGTCCAGGAAGGCGCGCTGCTCAGCGTTGCCGCCACCGGGATCCTCGCCAACGACACGGCCGGCGCCGACGGCGCCGCCATCGCCGGCGTCCGTGCCGCGGGTGTGGACACGACCACGCCGGTGACCAACGGCAACCTCGTCGTTGCCACCGCGCTCGGCACCCTCACCGTGTCGGCGAACGGCGCCTACACCTATCAGGCCAATGCCAATGTCGGTCCGGCGACCGATACGTTCGTCTACACGATCCGCGACGGCGACGGCGACCTGTCGACGACCACGCTGACGATCACCATCGCGGACAGCGGCCTGACCGCGCCGGACGATGCGGACGTGACGGTCAACGAGGCCGGTCTCGACCTCAACCAGGATGGCGCCGACCTGGTGGCAGGAACGGTCATCGGCTCGCTTTCAGGCACCACCAGCGAGACCGACAACACCGCCAACCAGCTCAACGCCAGCGGCGGCACCGGGCCGTACACCTACGAGCTCGTGGCTGGCGGCAATGCCGTCACGGCCGGAACGTACGGCTCGATCCAGCTCAACAGCGACGGCACCTACACCTACACGCTGCGCACCAACTACGACAATCCGGACGCCAATGACGGTGTCCAGACGATCGCGAATGCGGAGGCCTTCCAATATCGGGTGACCGACAATAACGGCAACACCTCGACCGGCTTCATCCGCATTGCGATCGTCGACGACGTCCCGACCGCGACCCAGGACAGCGGCAACGTCCAGGAGGGCGCGCTGCTCAGCGTTGCGGCGAACGGCATCCTCGCCAACGACACGGCCGGCGCCGACGGCGCCGCCATCGCCGGCGTCCGCGCCGCAGGCGTCGATACGACCACCCCGGTCACGAACGGCAATCTCGTCGTCGTCACCGCGCTCGGCACGCTCACCGTGTCGGCGAACGGCAGCTACACCTACGACGCCAATCCGAATGTCGGCCCGGCGACCGACACCTTCGTCTACACGATCCGCGACGGCGACGGCGATCTGTCAACCACGACGCTGACCATCAATATCACCGACAGCGGCCTGACGGCGCCGACCGACACCGACGCGACCGTCAACGAGGCCGGCCTCGACCTCAACCAGGACGGTGCCGACCTCGTCGCCGGCACGGTCATCGGCTCCTTGTCGGGGACGACCAGCGAGACCGACAATACCGCCAATCAGCTCAACGCGAGCGGCGGCACTGGACCCTACACTTATGCGCTGCAGGCCGGTGGAAATGCCGTCACCGCCGGAACTTACGGCTCGATCCAGCTCGCCAGCAACGGCACCTACACCTACACGTTGCGGACGAATTACGACAATCCGGACGCCAACGATGGCGCGCAGCCGATCAGCGGCGCGGAGACCTTCACCTATGTGGTGACCGACGCCAATGGCAACACGACCACCGGCACGATCAGCATCACGATCGTCGACGACGTCCCGACCGCGACCCAGGACAGCGGCAATGTCCAGGAGGGCGCGCTGCTCAGCGTGGCTGCGAACGGCATCCTCACCAACGACACGGCAGGCGCCGACGGCGCCAGCATCGCCGGCGTCCGTGCCGCAGGCGTCGATACGACCACGCCGGTGACCAACGGCAACCTCGTCGTCGTGACCGCGCTCGGCACGCTCACCGTCTCGGCCAACGGCAGCTACACCTACGACGCCAATCCGAACGTCGGGCCGGCGACGGACACCTTCGTCTACACGATCCGCGACGGCGACGGCGACCTGTCGACCACGACGCTGACCATCAACATCACCGACAGCGGCCTCACCGCGCCGACGGACGCCGACGTGACCGTCAACGAAGCCGGCCTCGATCCCAACCAGGACGGCGCCGACCTGGCGCCGGGCACGGTCACCGGTTCGCTGCCGGGGGCGACCAGCGAGACCGACAATACCGCCAATCAGCTCAACGCCAGTGGCGGCACCGGTCCGTACACCTACGCGCTCCAGGGCGGCGGCAATGCGGTCACGGCCGGCATCTACGGGTCGATTCAGATCAACAGCAACGGCACCTACACATACACGCTGACCGATAATTATCTGAACCCGACGGCCAATAATGGCGTCCAGACGCTCAACGGCATCGAGACCTTCACCTATGTGGTGACCGACGCCAACGGCAACACGACGACCGGCACGATCGACATCAACATCATCGACGACGTGCCGACCTCCGTTCTTCCGGAGACCGGCGTCGTCCGCAATGCCAACGGCCAGTCGACGACCGGCATCCCGCTCGACTTCGACGCCAACGTCGTCAACAATTACGGCGCGGACGGAGCGGGGACCGTGCGCTTCCCGAGCTCGCTCAATGGCACCAGCAGCGGCCTGACCTCGAACAGCACGCCGATTCTCTACGAAGTGTCGGCGAACGGCCTGACTCTGACCGGAAAGGCCGGGGCTGCCACGATCTTCACGATCACGCTGAATCCGGGAGCCTCGACCTATTCGATCAACATGTCGGGAACGGTCGACTCGACTTCCAACGTCGACTTCAACTCCGGCAGCTACGACTTCGTCGGCGGCAACACCGCTTGGAATGGCTTCGTCGCGATCGGCGAAGACGTCGACGGCGCGACGACGGTCGCGATCGACAATAACAGCTCCGATCTCTTGCTGACGCCAGAGGTCAACGGCGCCAATGACGGCACGATCAATACGACCGCGACCGCCGGCGGCGTCGACAACACCTTCGTCGATACGGGCGAAGTGTTCCGGGTCGATTTCGTCACGGATCTGCGCGGCAGCAACGCCGGCGGCGGCGGCTATGGCAACGCCGGCAATCGCGATCACGTCTTCGACGGCCACTATACGACCAATGGCTCGACCGCGGCCTTCACGGCAGCATCCAACGCCCAGGTCAAGATCACAGCCTTTGACGATGCGGACGGGAACAACGTCGTCGGCGACGGCGTCGCCGATACGATCACCGGTATCATCATCAACTTCAACGGCGTGCAGTCCGCCCTGCTGACGCCTACCGCGGTCGCGACCAACTATATCGTCAACGGCCACACTTTCTCGTTGGTGCTTGATGCGGACGGCAAGTCGGTCATTGTCGGCGGAGTCGCGGACGGAACCAGCATCGCCACGTTCACGGCGAATGGCTATAACAGCATCGAATATACCAGCGTCGGCGCGGACAATTTCCAGATCGGCGACTTCGGTGCGGCGGTCCCGAGCTCGGCGCCCGTCGTGCTCAACGTCCCGATCGACACGGTCGATGGCGATGGCGACGTCGCCAGCGGGGTCCTCCCGGTCGTCTTCACCAACAACAACGTCGTCGCGGGCGCCACGGCCGGAGCCGATGTACTCAACGGCACCGCCGGCAGCGATACGATCCTCGGCCTGGACGGCGGCGACACGTTGTCGGGCTTGGCGTCCGCCGATTATCTCTTCGGCGGTGCCGGCACCGACTCCTTGTCGGGCGGCGACGGCGACGATGTCCTCTACGGCGGCGCCGGAATCGACTCGCTGACTGGCGGCACCGGCAACGACCGGTTCGTCATCGACCGCAGCTCGGCCGGCGGCAGTCTCGCCGACACGATCGCCGATTATGCCCCAGGTGACGTCGTCGACCTCAGGCAGCTCGTCTCGGTGGGCGCCGGCGTCGATCCGGAGGGCGCGGCGGGCTTCGTCCGGCTGACCAACACCGGTGCGCTCCAGGTCGACCTCAACGGCGGCGGCAACAATTACGTCACCGTGGCAAACCTGACCGGCGCTCCGGCGACGATCACGATCAGCTATGTTTCCAATGGCACCGCCGCGACCACCACGCTCAATGCTGTGGTTCCGCCGCTGGCGCTCGACCTGGATGGCGACGGCGTCGAGTTCGTCGATCGCTCGGCTGGCGTCACCTTCGACTATAATGGCGACGGCAAGGGCGAGAGCACCGGCTGGGTGGACAGCGACGATGGCCTGCTCGTCCGCGACGCCAATGGCGACGGCAAGGCGAATGACGGCAGCGAGATCATCTTCTCCGTCGACGGCTCGTCCGACCTCGAGGGCGTCCGCCTGAGCTATGACAGCGATGGCGACGGCAAGCTCACCGCCGCGGATGCGGACTTTGCCAAGTTCGGCGTCTGGCAGGACGCGAACGGCAATGGCCGCACCGATGCGGGCGAGTATCGCACGCTGGCCGAGGCCGGGATCGTCAGCATCGACCTGAGCTCGGACGGCGTCGGCTATTCGCCCAACGCCGACGTGCGCGTGGTCGGCTCCTCGACCTACACCCGCGCCGACGGCAGCACCGGTGCGGTCGCCGACGCCGTCTTCGGCACCTCCGCCGAGCAGCGTGCCGCCGCCCAGGCATCGGCCAACCAGCTGACCAGCTCGCTAGTGGCCGCGGGGCTGGTTGCGACGGCCGGCGCTTCGGCTCAGGCCGCGGCTGCGGAAACGTCGGTTTCGGCCGCGCCCTACCAGCCTCTGCTCGAGACCCCGATCCTGCTCGACCGCAGCGACCTTCCGACCGTCGACGCCTCGCGGAGCGATTTCTCCGCGAAGCTGTCGCCGATGGCCGACGTCGCCCAGCCGATCCGCGCCGCGGCATCGCATGCCGATGACGCATCGGCGGCCAAGGGCCTCGATGCGGGCGCCGACGCACCGGCCGCCGCGCGGCCGGCCGCGGCCGAGGCGCAGGATGCCGGACCGGCCAGCCTGGTCGACCATTCGGCACTGCCGGTCGCCGCGCCGATGGTCGACGCCTCCGCGGCCTTGCTCGCGGCTCCGGCCGAGACGCTCGCCGCGGTGGTCGCCGACGCGCTGCCGCAGGCGGCTGACGGTCCCGACATCGACGCGCTGCTCAGCGGTCTGCCCGCGTCCGACGCCATTGCGGCGCCGGCCGGCGATCTCGCCGCGGCCGATCAGCCGTTCGACGCTGCAGCGTTCAACATCACCGCGTTCATGGACGCCAATATGATCACGCACGACGCCGTCATGTCGACGGCGCAAGCGTGACGCGCATCAACTACGCTTTGGGCAAGCCTGCTTTCATCCGGTGGAGATCCGTCAAGGCAAGCGCAGATTATCAGCCGCGACGGGTCTGGAAGGGGGAAAATGATGATTAGAGTGACGTACAAGAAACTCGCGCTCCTGGGCGCCAGTGGTCTCGGCCTCGCAGTGGCGCTCGCCACGCCCGCGCAGGCGATCGATCTCAGGGAGGCGGTTGCCGCGGCCCTGTCGAACAATCCCGAGATCAACCAGGCGGCCGCAAACCGCCAGGCGGTCGAGGAAGAGCGGCGCCAGGCGCAGGGTCTTTATGGTCCGCGTGTGACGGTCGAGGGCTCGGCCGGCATTCGTCGCCTCGAAAATGCGACACGTCGCGCGCTCAACATCGCCGACGACACGCTCTATCCGCTCGAGGCCGATCTGTTCGGTGAGCAGCTGCTGATCGACTTCGGCCGCCAGCGCGCCGAATTGTCGCGCCAGGCCGCCCGCACCGACGCCGCCGCGTCGCGGGTCGAGGAACGGTCCGAGTTCGTCGCGCTCAACGTCAGCCGCGCCTATTTCGACTATCTGCTGCAACAGCGGATCGTCGCCGCCGCGACCGACAATCTCAGCTTCCACGAGCGGCTGGTGAACGACCTTCGCGAAGGCGTCCGCCGCGGCTCGATCAGCGTCGCCGACCAGCAGCAGGCCGAGGAGCGGCTCCAGGCTGCCCGCGCCCGCCTCACCGAGGCGCGCGAGGAGCAGGAGAATGCCGCGATCGCCTTCCATCGCGTCGCCGGCGTCGCGATCGGCGAGGCGACCATGCCGGCGCCGATCAGCAGCAACCTGCCGCCCGACGTCGACCAGGCCGTCGATCTCGCGCGCGCCAACAATCCGCGCGTGCTCGAGGCGCTCGCCGATCTTGACGCCACGTCGGCCGGCGTCCGCGCCGCCGAGGCCGAGCTCGCGCCGCGCATCTCGGCCGAGGGCCGGGTCCGGCTCGGCGACGATATCGACGGCTTCCGCGGCCGCACCGAGGATTATCTCGCCCGCGTCGTGCTGCGCTGGACGATCCTGTCCGGCGGCATCAACCAGGCCCGGGTCCGCGAGGCCTCGGCCCGCGAGACCGAGGCCCGCTTCCGGCTGCACGATGCCGGCCGCGGCGCCGAAGCCGATGTCCGCACCGCCTGGAACCGGCTCGAGAGCCAGACCCGTCTGGTCAGCGAGCTCGAGCAGCAGAGCCGCGTCTCGGACGAGCTGCTCGTCTCCTATCGCGAGCAGTTCAACGTCGGCCGGCGCTCGCTGCTCGACGTGCTCGACGCGCAGAACACCCGCTACAATGTGCAGGTGCAGGCCGAGACCGCGCGTCTCGCCCAGCTCTATGCACAATATCGCGTCCTCGCCGCCTCGAACCGTCTGCTCGAGGCGCTGCAGGTCAATCTTCCGGCCGCCGCCACCGCGAACGCGCGCGAGCAATATCGCGTGCGCACCAATGCGCCGGCGGACGTCATGGAACCGAGGATTCCCTACGGTCCGTCCAACTGAGGTGAGTAAGTGGATTACAGGCGTGACATGGCACCCGGTGTTGAGGGGGAGATGGCGGCAATGCCCGTCACGCCTGAATCCGAGCTCATGCGGGCGGACACCGGCCTAGATCCGGTCACGGCCTGCCTTTCCTTCCTGGCGCAGCGGCACGAGCGGCCTTCGTCGCCGGTGATCCTGCGCGCAGGGCTGGCGCTCGACGAACATGGCGCCCTGCCCTTCCACCAGATCGAAAGCGCGCTCGAGCAGGTCGGCCTGCGCGGCGAGCGCTATGAAGGCAGGCTGGCGGCGCTGAAGCCGCGTCGCCTGCCCGCCATCGTCGAGCTCGCCGATGGCGACGCTGCGGTCCTGCTCGAAAGCGCGCGCGGCCAGTTCCTTGCCTGGACGCCGGGCACCGGTGAGCCGGTCTGGACCGACGCCGTCGGCCTCGCCGCGCGCTTCACCGGCCATGCCGTGCTGGTCGAGCCCGATCCGACCCAGGAGCGCGAGGGCGAGCGTCCCTGGCAGCGCAAGGCGCGCGCCCACTGGTTCTGGGGCGAGATCTGGCGCGTCCGCCGCGCCTTCGGCTTCGTCGCGCTCGCCGCGGCCGTGATCAACATGCTTGCGCTGGCGCTGCCCTTGTTCACGATGAACGTCTACGACCGGATCATCCCGAACAAATCGGCGGTCAGCCTGTGGGTGCTCGCGGTCGGCGTGCTGCTCGCGCTGACCCTGGAATTCTCGCTCCGCCTCGCCCGCGCTCGCCTTGTCGACGAAGTCGGCCGCGGCGTCGACGCGCGGCTGTCGCAGCGCCTTTTTGAGAAGGTGATGAACGCGCCGCTGGCCTCGCGCCAGGGCAGCACCGGCGCGCTCGCCCGCCGCGTCGCCGATTATGAGACGGTGCGCGAATTCTTCGCCTCGACGACGGTGGTCCTGCTCGTCGATATGGTCTTCCTGTTCATCTTCTTGATCATCATCACCGTGCTGGCCGGCTGGCTGGTCTTGGTGCCGCTGGTGGGGATCGCCCTGATGGCGACGGCCGGCCTCGCCTTGCAGCGGCGGATGGCGCCGGCATCGATCGACGCCCAGGCCGATTCCAGCCTGCAGCACAGCGTCCTTGTCGAATCGATCGGCGGCCAGGAGACGCTGAAGGCGGCCGGCGCCGAAGGCCGGATGCTCGGCCGCTGGCGGCGCTATGCCGACATGAACGCCGCGACTCAGGAGCGGCTGCGCAACCTGACCGCGATCAGCGTCAACCTGGCGTCGCTCTGCCAGCAATTGATGAGCGTCGGCCTGGTCATCGGCGGCTTCTATCTGTTCAACGCCGGCACCATCTCGATGGGCGCGATCATCGCGATCGTGATGCTGTCGGGCCGGGCGACGGCGCCGGTCGGCCAGTTCGCCTTCCTGATGACCCGCGCCCGCCACGCCTTCACGGTGATGGACTCGCTGCAGAAGCTCTCCGATCTGCCCGACGAGCGCTATAGCGGCCGCAGCCTGCTGCCCAATATCGGCCGCGGCGACATCCGGCTCGACGCAGTCAGCTTCCGCTATCCGAACGCCTCGGCGGATTCGCTCTCCGAAGTGAATCTCCAGGTTCGCCCCGGCGAGCGGATTGCTATTATCGGCCGGGTCGCGTCGGGCAAGTCGACGCTCGGCCGCCTGCTCTGCGGCCTCTACGCGCCGACCGACGGCGCCTATCTGGTCGATGGCATCGACAGCCGCCAGCACCACCCGCACCAGCTGCGCGAGGCGTTCCGCTATGTCGGCCAGGATGCGGAGCTGTTCCGCGGCACGATCCGCGACAATCTCGCCCTCGCCGCCCGCAACGCGAGCGATGAGCGCCTGCTCGAGGCGGTCCGCCGCTCCGGCGCCGACCAGTTCCTGTCGCGCGACGCCGCCGGCTTCGACCTGATGGTCGGCGAGCGCGGCGCTTCTTTGTCGGGCGGCCAGCGCGCGTTCCTTGTCCTCGCCCGCGCGCTCGTCGAGCCGTGCAAATTGCTCTACCTCGACGAGCCGACCGGGGCGATGGACACGCAGACCGAGCAACTGTTCATCGATCGGCTCGCCGCCGCGGCCCAGCCCGACCAGACCCTGATCGTCTCCACCCATCGCAACGCCATGCTGGCGATCGTCGACCGGCTGATCGTGCTCGACCAGGGCCGGATCATCGCCGACGGCCCGAAGGAGAGCGTGCTCGGCGCCCTCTCCGCGCTTCAGGAGAAGTCGTCGTGAGTATCCACGCGTACACCTTTGCCCCCTTCCCGCCGATCAACGGCCTCGACTCGCGGCCGCTCGACCGGCGCGCGCGGCCGCGCAAGCCCGAGACCGAGCTGCTGCTCACCCGGCTGGCGCCGCCGGCGCCGGTGCGGCGCAGCCGCCGCTTCGGCCTGCTGATCGCCGGCCTGACTGCGGCTGCGCTCGTGCCGGCCGGCTATTGGCTCGGCTCCGGCGATGCGGCGGCTCAGGCCGAGGCCGAAGCCCAATTGCCGGTGCCGGCCGACCTGCTGGCCGCGACCCGCGGCGAGCAGGGCGCGCTGCAGGTCGAGGGCCGCGAGGCGCAGGCGATCAACGCCGCTTTACCCTTCGCCGCCGGCGCGATCGAGGCCGCCCGTCCCTTCTCGCTCGCCGCCGCCGCGGCGTCCGAGCAGGCGCAGTCGCGGGCGCTCCACTGCCTCACCCAGGCGGTCTATTACGAAGCGGGCTACGAGCCGGTCGAAGGCCGCCGCGCGGTCGCGCAGGTCGTGCTCAACCGCATGCGCCACCCGGCCTATCCCAATTCGGTCTGCGGCGTCGTCTATGACGGCTCCTCGCGCCCGGGCTGCCAGTTCAGCTTCACCTGCGATGGCTCGCTGCGCCGCGCGCCGGCGGCCGGGGCCGGGGCCCAGGCGCCGCAGAACGCGCGCGAGGCGCTTGCCGGCGCGGTCGTCGCCTCGGTCGGCACCGCCACCCATTATCATGCCAATTATGTCGCCCCTTATTGGGCGCCGCGGCTGACCAAGCTCGCCCAGATCGGCGCCCACATCTTCTACCGCTGGCCCGGCGCCGCCGGCCGCACCGCCGCCTTCACCAGCCGCTATGCGGGGCTCGAGGCCGTCTACAATCCGCTCTCCGCCAATCCGGTCGCGACTGCCGCCGTCGCCGGCGTCCCCGTCCTGCCGGCCGACCCGACCGACCGCCGCGCGCCCGAGGATGTCGGCGGCCGGCTCGACGTCACCAAGGGTTGGACGCTGTCGATCCCGACCCCGGCGGAAAGCCGCGGCGCCTATGCCAGCGCGGTCGGCCGCCAAAGCGAGCGCACCGCCGCCGAGGCCTCGGCCCCGCCGAGCACGGGCGGCACACAATGACCGATTTCGCCCGCGCGCCGAGCAGCCGGCCGACCTCGATCATCGGCCGCCTGGCGGCCGTCCGCGGCCCGCGCCTGGTCATATTGATCAGCGCGATCGGCTTCCTCCTCTTCCTGGTCTGGGCCGCGCTCGCCCAGGTCGACGAGGTCACCCGCGGCCAGGGCCAGGTGATCCCGTCCAGCCGCGTCCAGCAGATCCAGGCCGCCGAGCCGGCGACGATCCGCCAGATCCTGGTCCGCTCCGGCCAGATGGTCCGGCGCGGCCAGCTGCTGGTCCGGCTCGACGACACCGAAAGCTCGGCCGCTTTGGCCGGGATCGAGGCCGAGAATCGCGCCCTCCAGGCCCGCGCAGCGCGGCTCGGCGCCGAAGGCCAGGGCGGCGGCGGCGCCTGCCCGCCCGGTCCCGACGGCCGCGTGCCCGAGGTCTGCGCCGAGGAGCAGGCGCTCCAGCAGGTCCGCGCTTCGGCGCTGCAGACGCGCATCTCGGCGCTCAGCGCCGCGGTCGAGCAGCGCCGCCGCGACCTTGGCGAGGCGCAGGCGACCGCCGGCGCGCTCCGCAGCAGCGTCACCCTTGCCCAGCGCAATGTCGAAATGCTGGAGCCGCTCGCGGCGCGCAACATCATCCCGCAGACCGAATTGCTGACCGCCCGGCGCGAGCTGGTCGACGTCCAGGGCCGGCTCGCCGCCGCCAACGAGGCGATCTCCCGCGCCGGCGCCGCCGTGCGCGGCGCTGAACGAACGCAGCCAGGTCGCGGCCCGGATCGCGGTCAACACCGAGTCGGCGCGCGGCGCCGCCGGCCGCCGCGAGCGCAGCGAGATCCGCGCCCCGACCGACGGCGTCGTCAACGACGTCCAGGTGACCACGCTCGGCGGCTTCCTCAACGCCGGCCAGAAGATCATGGAGGTCGTCCCGCTCGGCGAGCGGCTGCTGGTCGAGACCCGCGTCCGCCCGAGCGACATTGCGTTCATCCAGGTCGGCGACCGCGCCCTGGTCAAGGTGACGGCCTATGATTTCGCCACTTATGGCGGGCTCCAGGGCCGGGTCGTCCAGGTCGCGGCCGACAGCACCTATGACGAGCAGACCCGCGAGGCCTATTTCACGGTCATCGTCGAGACCGACCGCTCGTTCCTCCAGCAGGGCGCCCGCCGGCTGCCGATCACGCCGGGCATGATGTGCGACGTCGAGATCATC
>JAYRLF010000063.1:6030-14355 GCA_041905385.1 Allosphingosinicella sp. | reverse complement strand
AAGCTGTTCCGGCCGCTCTTCTTGGCCGCATAAAGCGCGATGTCGGCATTCTTCATCAATTGCGTGCGCGTCAGTGCGTCGCGCGGGAACAATGTGGCGCCGATGCTGGCGTTGCAGTCGACCAGCCGGCCGCCGATATCGCAAGGTGTTCGCGTCGCCTCGAGGATCGCATCTGCTTGGCCGCGAAGCTCGTCGGCATTGGTGACACCGCTGATGATGACTGCGAATTCGTCGCCGCCGAGCCGCGCCGCCGTGCCGTTCTTGCCGACCGCGGCCCGCAGCCGGGCCGCGAAGCTCATCAGGAGCGCGTCGCCCGCATCATGGCCGACGGTGTCGTTGAGCCGCTTGAAATGGTCGAGGTCCAGCAGCAGCAGCGCGAAACCGCTTTCCTCGGTTCCGGCGCGCTCGATCTCCTGGTCGATCCGATCCTGGAGGAGCAGGCGGTTCGGAAGTCTGGTCAGGGCGTCATGATTGGCTGACCAACGCGCGCGCCCCTCGGCAATCACCTGCTGGTGGATGTCGGTGCAGGTTCCGAACCATCGGGTGATCCTGCCCTCCGCGTCGCGTGCCGGCCGCGCACGGACCAGTGCCCAAGCGTAGCTGCCTTCGGCATTCTTGACCCGAAAGGAGGTTTCGAACGGATCGCCGTTGCGGACGCATCCCTGCCATTCCTGCAGCGCCGTCTTCAAATCGTCCGGGTGAATTATGCTCGTCCAATCGTCGCGCGCTTCGTCGGCCTGCGGCAGCGCGAAGCCCATCTTCCACTGCGGACTGACATAGTCGATCTCGCCGGTCGGGTCGGCGCACCAGATGATGCCGGGAACCGAATCGAGGATGCCGCGCGCCCGCAGCTCGCTCTGGGCGAGCGCGTGCCGCGCGATCGCGCGCTCATGGAAGTCCGTACAGGTGCCGTACCAGCCCAGTATCCGGCCGTCGGCGTCCTTCTGCGGCTCGCCGCGACTCACGATCCAGCGATACTCGCCGCTATGATGCCGAAGCCGGTATTCGCTTTCGTAGGAAGTGCCGTTTGCCAGGGCCGATGCCCAGGTCATGCTCGCCTGCTCGCGATCATCGGGGTGGAGGAGCTTCAAGCGGCCATCGGTATCCGGCCCCTCGGTGAGGCCAGTGAACTCGAGCCAGCGCCTATTATATCCGTTTCGTCCGTCCGGGCCGACCGTCCAGACCATTTGCGGAATGGCATCGATCGGCAAGGCGCTGCTGCTCCTGGACGGCATCGTGAAGCGACCGTTCGAGCGCCTTTTGCGCGCTGATGTCGTTGATGACTCCCTCCAGGAAGAGGGGTTCTCCCGTCGCCGCATGAATGGCCTGGCCGCGCTCATGGATCCAGCGCTCGCCGCCGCCGCGATGACGGATTCGATAGACCAGCGAAAAGGGCCGTCGCTTGGAAACCGCCGCCGCGACCTCGGCGGCGACGGTCTCGACGTCGTCGGGATGCATGATGGCGAGCCAGGCTTCCATCTGCTCGAAATGCTCGGCCCGGTAACCGGTCACGTCGTGCACCGACCTGCTGATCGACGCGACCCGCCAGGGCGGGTCGATCTCGCAGCGGTAGAAAGTCCCCGAGATCGATTCGATCAGGCTCGAAAATTGGCGCCGGCTCTCACGCAGCGCGGCTTCGCTTTGCGCCAAGGCGGCACGCAAGGCGTCGATCTCCATCGCCTTGCCTTGTCCGGACGGAAGCGGCTGGCCGGCGAAGAACGACTCCCGCTCAGCTGGGCGCATGATGGCGCTCCGATCGCTTGGCGTCCATGCGGGCGGCCTTTCCTTGCCGCGGTGCTGGGTCGCGGCTGTCCTTGCTCCGAATGGGTCTTCTCCCCAGGCGGTACCCGTCAGCGGGATGCCACGACCTATTTTCCTTAGGCTGGAATGGTTTACATCCGCTTGCAACGCGCTGCGGCAGAGTTACTTAGGGCTGCACGGAGCGTTGAAACCGTCCGGCGCCTGCGCCAAAGTTCATCACCCGGTCGGTGCTCGGGGCGCGCCGATCCCCGAATCATGGAGACCAAAGATTGTGAAGACTTTCCTTTTGGCGGGCGCGGCTGCGGCCGCGATCGGCGCGACCGCAGCGTTCGCCCAGAGCGGGGCGTCCGACTCGCCCGTCCCGGCCGCCGCCGCCGACAACGTCCTGCTGGCGCCCTGGTCCGGCGATTATGCCGGCCTGCCGCCCTTCGACCGGGTCCGCCCTGAAATGTTCCCGCCCGCCTTTCAGGCGGCGATCGATGAGCAGGCGCGCGAGATCCAGGCGATCACCGCCAATCGCGCCGCGCCGACCTTCGCCAATACGGTCGAGCCGCTCGAGCGCGCCGGCCGCACGCTCAATCGGGTCGGTGCGGTGTTCGGCGTCATGAACCAGAACATGTCGACGCCGGCGATCCAGGCGGTCACCCGCGAATGGGGACCGCGCCTCGCCGCCGCCGGCGATGCGATCGTCCTCAACCCCGAGCTGTTCCAGCGCGTCCGCGACGTCTACGAGGCGCGCGAGCGCTCCGGCCTCGATGCGCGCCAGCAGCGCCTTGTCACCCGCCTCTACGAGCAGTTCGTCCGCCGCGGCGCGAACCTCAATGCCGAGCAGAAGCAGCAGCTATCGGCCTATAACCAGCAGCTCGCGCGGCTGTTCGCCCAGTTCAGCGAAAAGGTTCTCGCCGACGAGCAGACCTTCGTCACCGTCAACGAGGCGGATCTCGCCGGCTTTCCGGCCGATGTCCGCGCCGCGGCCGCAGCGGCGGCGCGCGAGCGCAACCTGCCGGCCGGGCAGTTCGCGATCGTCAACACCCGCTCGGCGGTCGATCCCGTGCTGACCTTCGCCGACAATCGGGCGCTGCGCGAGCGCGTCTGGCGCGCCTTCGTCAGCCGCGGCGACAATGGCAACACCAACGACACCAACGACACGATCCGCCAGATCGTGCGGATCCGTGCCCAGCGCGCCCAATTGCTCGGTTTCCCGACCCATGCCCATTGGCGGATGCAGGACACGATGGCCCGCACGCCCGAGCGCGCGCAGGAGCTGATGATGCGGGTCTGGCCCGCCGCGGTCGCCCGCGTTCGCGAGGAGGTCCGCGATCAGCAGGCAATGGCGAACAGGCTCGGCCACAACATCACGATCGAGCCGTGGGATTATCGCTATTATATGGAGAAGGTCCGGCAGGAGCGGTACAATCTCGATCAGGCCCAGGTGAAGCCCTATTTCGAATTGTCCAACCTGATCAACGGCATGTTCTGGGCGGCCGGGCAGCTTTACGGCTTCGAGTTCCGCGAGAATACCGGCCGGGTCCCGGTCTTCCATCCTGACGTGCGTACTTTCGAGGTGCGCCGCGACGGCCAGGTGATCGGCGTCTTCTACATGGACAATTACGCCCGCACCGGAAAGCGCTCCGGCGCCTGGGCGACCACCTATCGCAGCCGGTCAGGCCTGCTCGGCGACCGCATCGTGCTGGGCTCGAACAACAACAATTTCACCAAGCCGGGGCCGGGCGAGCCGGTGCTGATCAGCCAGGACGACGCCAACACCTTGTTCCACGAGTTCGGGCACGCGCTTCACTATTTCGCCTCGAACGTCCACTATCCGGGCTTCCTCGGCACGCCGCGCGATTTCGTCGAATATCCGAGCCAGGTGAATGAGAATTGGCTGATGACGCGGGAGGTGCTCGATCGCTTCGCCCGCCATCACCAAACTGGCGAGGCGATGCCGGCCGACCTCGTCCGGCGGATCGAAGCCGCCGAGCAGTTCAATCAGGGCTTCGCCACCGTCGAATATCTCTCGTCGGCCCTGGTCGACATGGCGCTGCACCTGCAGCCCGACGGCAATGTCGATCCCGACGCGTTCGAGCGGGAGACGCTGGAGCGGCTCGGCATGCCGCGCGAGCTGGTGATGCGGCACCGCCTGCCGCAGTTCAATCACCTCTTCTCGTCCGACGCCTATTCGGCCGGCTATTATTCCTACCTCTGGTCGGAGACGATGGACGCCGACACCTGGGCGGCCTTCACCGAGACCGGCAATGTTTGGGACCCGGCGACCGCGCGCCGCTTCCGCGACAGCCTGCTCGCCACCGGCAACGAGACCGACCGCGCCGAGGCCTACCGCGCCTTCCGTGGGCGGGATCCCGACGTCAACGCGCTGCTGCGGCGGCGGGGCTTCCCGGTCACGCAGTAAGGATCGCCATCCCCGTCTCGCTCCCGCCGACCGTCGCCGATCAAGGATTCGGCGACGGCGCGGGAGGCAAGGCGCTCATATTTCTCCGAGCGACGCCGTCGAGCAGAGCGAGGAGCGCAGCGGCATCATGCCAGTGTCCGCCGGCCATGACGCCGAGCGGAGATTGCAATGTTGCCAGTCCGTCGAGCGGATTCGCCGCGACCAGCAGCAGGTCGGCGCGGTGGCCGACTGCGATCGTGCCGAAGCGCGGCGCCTGGGGCCGCAACGCCGCGATGAAGGCGCCCGGCGTCCGGGTCGCCACCTCGAGCACCTGGAATCGGCTCAGCCCCGCCTGTTCGAGCGCGGCGAGATTCCTGTGCAAGGCGAAGCCCGACACCAGGCCGGGAATGGTTGGCGCATCCGTGCCCGCGACGATCGGCAGGCCGGCATCGGCCAGCCGTTTCGCGAAGCGCGCGAGAAAGGCGGCGCGAGCCTCGAGGCTGCCCTGCCGGCGAACATAGCCGCTGTGCCGCCAGGCGACCCGATCGCCCGGAGACAGGAACCGCGCCTCGGGCGCGCTCAGGAACCGGTCGATGCGCTCGGGTCGGCCCCATTGCGACGCGATCGTCCGGAATGTCGCGAGGTCCGCGGTGACGACCGTCCCGGACCGCCGCAGCAAGGCGATCGCCCTGTCGATCTCTGTTGCTTCCGGCGCCGCCGACGCATCGGCGCCGTCAGGCGGCCGGAAGTAGCCGTAAAGGAACTCCTCGAGATGGGCGACCATCGCCAGTCCGCCGGCGATCTGGCGCTCGATGCCGATGCTCTCGACATTGTGGCCGACGACGCCAAGGCCCACCGCGCGCGCTTCGGCGACGAGCGCCGCAAACACTTCGGGGCTCAAGCCATTATACACCTTGATGAATTCATAGCCGTTCGCGTTCGCCAGTCGAACCGCCCATCGCGCGGATTCCGGCGTCGCCACGACCAGGTGGCCATAACGCGGCGACCCGTCGACGGCGAGGGCAGCGTAGAGCCGCGGTCCCGGCAGCTCGCCGCGTTCCACGGCTGCGCGCGTGCGACCGATCATCGCATTCGGCGCCTCGCCCATGTCCAGGGCCGTCGTGATCCCGTTGGCCAGCATCAGCGCAAGCTCTTCGCGGCTTGCGGCGTGGACGTGCATGTCCGCCAGTCCAGGGAGCAGCCAGGCCGTCCCGCCGCCGTCGATGATCCGCGCGCCCGCCGGCGGTCGCAATCCGTTTCCGATCGACTGGATGCGGCCGTCGGAGACGATCACCACCTGGTCGCGCAGCGTGCGCTCCCCGTCCATCGGCAGGACGTTGACGCGAACGAAGGCGGTCACCGCCGGGTGGGCTTCGGCCGAAATCGCAAGCAGCAGGAACAGTGCGCAGGCCAGGAATCGGAAAAAAATCATGGCCCGGACCTAGCGACCTGAGCGGCCGCGCCAAGTCCGTTCGCTGCCGTTAGGAGCGGCTACTGCCGCGCGCGGCGAAAAAGTCCGCTGCAACGGCGATGCCGAGCTGTGGGCGCCGATCAGGTCGACGGGCGCTTCCCACGTCACCCCGTCGGCGCGCTGTCGACCAGCAGGTCGAGCTGCTCCTGGCAGCCGTTGCGGATCAGCGCCTCCGCGACCGCCTGCATGTCGGTCGGCGCATTGTCGAGCGTCCGGAAGGTGATCGTGCTCGGCACCGGATTGCCGGTCTGGCTCAGGCGGTAGGCGCCGCCATTGGCGATCGGCAGGTCGGCCGGCCAGGCGAGGGTCGCCCGTCCCGCCGGCCATTGGATGGTGCGTGCCGCGCCCGACGGTCCGGATATGGCGAGCGTCGCCGGCGCGCTCGAATCCGAGCGCCACAGCATCACCCCATTCGTGCTGGCGAGGCACATATTGCCGCTCTGCGAGACATCGACATGCCAGATCGTCGTCGGGCTGCCGGCGACGAAGCCGGCGCTGCGGACCGCGCCGATACGGGCGCGGCGGCCGTCATTGTCGGCGATCCGCACGCCCGGCGCGGCGGCGCCGGCGGTGAAATTGCCCGGCCCGCGATAGGTGCGGGTGCCGCGCGCGTCGAGCACCACCAGCGTGTCGCCGGCGCGGAGCTGGAGTCGCTGCGTCTCGGGCAGCGAGCGGCCGGCCGGATAGGCACGCGCGGACGGCCCGGACGAGCGGACGACGAGGACGTTGGCGGACGCCGAGACGGCGACGGACGACAGGAGCGCGGCCATTGCAAGGCGGCGGACGATTTGAGCTCCTTTGGAACCTCTATTTGCTATCCAAGACAAAGTGACCTCCCGGACCTGCTGTGCGGCATCTGTAGACGAATTGCTGCAACGCCACATCCTGATTATGTTCATCTGCGATGGACTGAAGCTGAACAAGCGCGTCCGATTCCCCCGAATCGAAAGCACGCCAAAGACCTTCTATCCGCTCCCGGAGCGCTGCGTCCATGTGCGGCACGGGCTCCCACACCTCGACCGGCGTGTCGCGGCCGCTGACCACGATCCGTCCCATCGGGCGGAAAATGTCGCGCCCGCTCCCGTCCTTCGCCTCGCGGCTGACCAGGAGCGTCGTCTTCAGGCTCTTGTTCGCCGATTCGAGCCGGGCGCCGGTGTTCATGCCGTCGCCGAGCGCGGTATATTGAATGCGCCCCTCGCCACCGAAATTGCCGACCACGGCTTCGCCGCGATGCAGGCCGACCCGGGTCACGCCGATCGGCGGCAGGTCGCTCGCCGCATTGTCGGCGAACGCCTTGCCGCCCTCGTACATCGCGATCGCCGCCGCCAGCGCCCGCTCGCCATCGTCTTCCCGCGCGATCGGCGCGCCCCAGAAGGCGACGACGGCATCGCCGACGAACTTGTCGATCGTGCCGCCATGGCTGAGCACGATCCCGCTCATCAGGTCGAGATAGTCGTTGAGCAGCTCCGACAGCCGCTCCGGCGGGATGGCGTGGCTGAGCTTGGTGAAATCGGCGAGGTCGGTGAACAAGGTGTAGATCAGCTTCTTCTCGCCCTGCAGCGACAGCTGCTCGGGATCGCGCATGATCCGGCTGGCGACGTCGGGCGGCAGATATTTGCCGAGCGCCGACTGTGCGAAACGGCGCTGCTCCGACCCGACCGCTCGCGCCGCCATGCTGACCCCGATGAAGGCGAGCAGCCATCCCGCGGCCCAGCCGGCGGCCGGCAGGCCAATCGTGTCGACGCCCTGATTGTGGAGGAGGAACGGTACGCCCGCGATCGCGCCGATCTGAACGGCGAGAGCTAACAGCAACCGCCAGCCGATCAGCTCGAACGCGGCGGTGAACGCGCCGGCCACGACGACGACCAGGGCCGCAAGCCACAGCGACCAGCGGGGCAAGGGCGAGCGCAATCGCCCGTCGAGTTGTTGCGCGAGCATGTGGGCATGAACCTCGATCCCCTTGGTCCAGCCCAGGTTGAAGCGGGTCATCGGCGTCTCGAAATTGTCGAGATCGTTGATGTCGCCGCCGATCAGGACGTAGCGTCCCCTGATCTGCTCGGCGAAGGCGGCGAGGACGGCCTGTTGCGCTTCCGGCGGCAGCTCGTCGGAGACCAGCGACGAAATGACCTCGATCGCATGTTTGGAGAAGGCACGCGCTTCCGCCTGGTCTGTCGGCGGCAGCCGGAAATCGATCGCCCCGGTATAGTCACGGAATTCGGGATGGGCCGACGTCATCGCATTCGCCATCAGCGGCGGCAGGTCGCTTCGCGGTTGCGGCCAGCGCCGCATCACGCCGTCCTCCAGATCGGCCAGCAGGCGAATGCTGACCGGCTGCAGCGCCCCACCCGACGAACGCGCGATGAATTCGCGGAGGAATTGCTCCTGCCAGGACTCCATCTGCTCGGGATTGGCGTCGTGCGACGCGAAGGCGAGATAGGTGGGCGTGCGCATCGACCGCAGCGCGGCGGCGAGCTCCGGATCCTCGGGCTGGGCCTGATCGATCAATATGTCGATGCCGATCGCCCGCGCGCCCATCTGATCGAGCGCGCGCAGCGCCCGCGCCAGCATGCGGCGGTCGAGCGGCGATCTCTTGCCAAGCTCCGCCAGGGTTGCGTCATTGTAGACGACGAGCGCGATCCGGGGGTCGGGCTCGGTCAGCTGCTCGGCATTGGTCTTGAAGCGGACGTCGTAAAGCGCGCGCTCG
>JAYRLF010000063.1:0-6020 GCA_041905385.1 Allosphingosinicella sp. | reverse complement strand
GGCACGGTCCAGCTCTCGAGCGCGATCCAGCCGCCGAGACCAAGCAGCAGCAAGGTCATCGCAAGCCGGATCAGGCCGACCTGGCGCAGGTCGCGCACCCGCCTCGTTCGCCAGCTTGCCCCCACCGCCATTCGTCCCCTGCAGTCGCCCGGACCCTAAATCAACTTGGGCTGGCAAAGAAGGCGGCAGACCGCCTCAGCGCGCGCCAGCCTTCACCGCCTGCGCCCAGGCAAGATCGGCAAGCGGCTCAAGCGTTGCCGCCATCGCTGCCGCGTGGGCCGAGGACGCATTGCCGCGCGCGACCCGGCCCTTGATGCCGTGGACGATCCCGGCGAGCCGGAACAGGTTGAACGCCATGTAGAAATCGAGGTCGGGAATGGAGTCGCGCCCGGTCCGCCGGCAATAGGCCGCGACATAGTCGGCCTCGCTCGGAATGTTCTCGGCGGCGAGGTCGAGCCCGACCAGGCCGGAGCTCATCCCGTGCGGCATCCGGTACATCATCAGATGATAGGAGAAATCGGCGAGCGGATGGCCGAGCGTCGACAGCTCCCAGTCGAGCACCGCGAGCACCTTGGGCTCGGTGGCATGGAAGATCATATTGTCGCAGCGGAAGTCGCCGTGGATCACGCGCGGCTGCGGCTCGTCCTCGGGGATATTCTGCAGCAGCCAGTCGACGAGCCGGTCCATCGCCGCGACCCGGCCGGCCTCAAGATCCTCGTGATATTGCTTCGACCAGCGCGCGATCTGGCGCGCGAAATAATTGCCGGGCTTGCCATAGTCGCCGAGGCCCGCCGCGTTCGGATCGATCCGGTGCAGCTGCGCCAGGGTCGCGTTCATCGCGTCGAAATAGGCCGGTCGATCGGCGGTGGGGACTTCGGGAAAGGAGATGTTCCAGAAGATCCGGCCTTCGACCATCTCCATCACGTAGAATTGAGTTCCGATCACGGTCTCGTCGAGGCAGAGGCCGTAGCTGCGCGCGACCGGAAAGCCCTGGGCGCCGAGCGCGGTGATCACCCGATATTCACGGTCGACGGCATGGGCGCCGGGCAGCAGCTTCCCGGGCGGCTTGCGCCGCAGTACATAGGATCGGCCGGGCGTCACCAATTTGTAGGTCGGGTTGGACTGGCCGCCCTTGAACTGCTCGACCGTGAGCGGGCCAGCAAAGCCCTCGACATTCGCGCGCATCCAGCTTTCGAGTTGGCCGACGTCGAACCGGTGCGCCTCGCGGACCTCGCTGGTGCCGACATTCTGCGCGCTTCGGTCCATCCAGTCGTGCCCCTCGATCGTCATTTCCGCGCCGCTTGCGCGGGGATGATGCCGAGAGTTTCACAGAGGGCGCCCCGGGTAAACTGTTGCCGGAAGGCCACAGAATCCGCTTATCGTAAATTTTTTCGTAACCATGCGACATGTTCCCGAAAACGCCGAGACTATGCCAGTCGGGGAAGGAGTGAGCACCGATCCGTCGGGGCCGTCAGACCGGGGAAAGCGTAAGTGTTCCGCCGCCTGGCTGCACGAAACCCGCGGGGCTTTTGGCCAAGCCCAGGTGCGAAGGTCCTTGTCCCCTTGTCGGACCCGACTTCAGAGGGGAATTGAGTGATGAAGAAGAAGATCGACATCGCGGCCATTCCGGAGCTGAACACCAGCGTCGGTTTGAACGGCTCGCTGCGGCAGAAGGAGGTCGGTGGACCTCTGTGCCTCGGCCTGTTCGTGGCCATCATGATCGCGCTCTAAGCCGATCATGCGGTAATTGGGGGCGGAGGCGTCATGCGCCTCCGCCCCCGTTCCATTTCTGCGCATGCGGTGTGGCAAATACGGATGTCGCGCACACCTTTGTCGGCTAGATTGGCGCCGACCGGAGGGGATTGAAGGATGATCGCTGGCGCCGCCCTTGCCGCCTGGCTTGCGGACCGTTCCGCCCAGCGTGCCTCGTTCGACTCGGTCGAGGCGAGTGCGCGCAAATGGAGCGTCCATCCGCTGATGACCGAGCTCGAGCGCGAGCTCACCCTGATGGAGCCGAAGTCGCCGGCCGCGATTCTCGACGCCGCCCGCCGCTATATCGACCGGATCGGCGATCACGAGTCCCTTATGGCGGACCTGATCGCGTCGAGCCGGGCCGATCCCTTCTTCCGCCCGCCCTTCCATCCGGTGTCGAGCGACATCCACACCGGCCTGCTGATGTTCCACAACCAGCATCTGTCGATCGCCCTCGGCGTCACCGGCGTCGATCTGCTCGCCGCCAAGAAATCGGGGCCGCGCGGCGCCACCTCGATCGGCTTCACCGGCCTCCTGACCTCGTTCCGCTATCTGAAGGCGGGCAATGCGACCCTGTCCTTCTGGGAGGCGCCGCCGATCGCCGACAATTTCGTCACCGCCGAGGCCGGCCGGGCCCGCTTCGTCGAGCGCCGCCGGATCGAGGATGGCGAGGAGGTCGTGATCGACGGCCGCTATCAGAGCTTCGTGATCGAGCATGCGGATAGCGACATGCTTTATTTCCAGGCGCTGGTGCGCAGCGGCGGCGCGCCGCTCGCGACCGAATATGACAGCAAGAGCCTGACCTGCATCAGCGCGAGCAGCACCGACGAGGCCGCCTCGCGGGTCCAGATGATGGTGTCGCTGCTGCGCACGATGGAGCGCGACGACGCGGTTCCCTTGGTCATCGAGGCGCTCAACAGCCCGCATTTCTACACCCGCTGGCACATCATGCGCGAGCTGCTGGCGATGGACGCCGAGGCCGCCCATCCGCATCTCCGCCGCATGGCGGAAAGCGACCCGCATCCCGAGGTCCGCGCCGCCGCCAACCAGACGCTCCAGCTCTTCTTCGCCGACGAAGAGGCGGAAGCGGACGAAGGAAAGATCGAATGCCGCGCATAATCCAGACCGACGAGAGCGAGAAGATCGAGCTGGCCGACCTGGTCGAACTGCTCGAGACCGGCGACTTCGACAGCCAGGACGAGGACAATTTCGCCTCCTGGGGGCCGGCGCTCAAAAAGCTCGGCAACAACCGGACCTTCCTGGCCGACCTCGTCCTGCAGGAGCTCAAGGACCGCTGCGAGGACCAGCTCAAGGACAATCAGTACAGCGCGCAGGTGATCATGCTCCACGCGCGCTCCCAGAAATTCTTCCTGCGCGCCAATTTCTGGCCGGCGTTGAAGGACAGCGTGATCCGGCACAGCGGCACCGATCCGTTCTTCTACGGCGTTCCGCACGACCACAATTTCTCGTTCCTCACCGTCGGCTATCTCGGGCCCGGCTATTGGAGCGACTATTACGAATATGAATATGACGAGGTGGTCGGCTATCCCGGCGAGGCGGTGAACCTCAAGTTCGTCGAGAAGGCCAAGCTCGATCTGGGCAAGGTGATGCTCTACCGCGCCCACCGCGACATCCACCTGCAGCTGCCGGCCGACGAGATGTCGGTCTCGCTCAACATCCTCGAGACCTCGCACAGCTCCGCCTTCCGCGACCAGTATCGCTTCGACGTCGACAATATGAAGATCGACGGGATCATGACCCGGATGTCGCTGGAGCCGATGCTGACCCTGTCGGCTTATTATGGCGGCGAGGAGGGAACCGACCTGCTCGCCGAGTTCATCGACCATCATCCGAGCGACCGGGTCCGCTGGTGCGCATTGCGCGCCCGCGCCGGCGCCGCGCCGTCGCTCGAGGCGCGCATCGCCCTGTTCGAGCAGGGCGCGCGCAGCGGCAACGCGCTGGTCAGCGCGATGTCGAAGCGCGAGATCGCCAAGCTCGAGGCCGGCCGCGACTGGATCGCGGGGGCTCCGCTCAGGGCGTTGCAGCCGGCGGCCTGACCGTCATCCGACAAGGATGGCTCGCGGTCGGGGACTCTGCTATATTGCCGCGCGGTGGGCCCTCTAATGAGGGAGTCGACTATGGCAATGCGTAAGCTAGTTCTGGCCGCCACGCTTGCGGCGATCGCTGTCCCGGCCGCGGCCAGCGTCATGGTGATCGGCAACAGCGCGGCAAGGCGCTGCTTCGAGGCGGCGGATTCGTCGATGGCGCCGCAGGTCGCGGACATTCGCGGCTGCGACGGCGCGATCCGGGATGAGCCGCTCAGCCGCGAGGATCTCGTCGCGACTCATGTCAATCGCGGCATCCTCAAGCTGCGGCGGAACATGATCGACGAGGCGATCGTCGATTTCGACACCGCGATCGCGATGAACCCGAGCCAGCCCGAAGCCTATCTCAACAAGGGCGCGGCGCTGATCCGGCTCGAAAATGCGAGCGAGGCGCTGCGCCTGTTCACGGTCGCGCTCGAGCGCAACACCCGCCGGCCCGAAATCGCCCATTATGGCCGGGCGGTCGCGAACGAGACGCTCGGCAACACCCGCGCCGCCTATATGGATTATCGGCGCGCGAGCGAGCTTCGGCCGGAATGGGATGAGCCCCGCGCGGAGCTCGCAAGATTCCGCGTCGTTCCGCGTTGAGCTGAGGAACAGCTCGACCTAGTGGGTCGTTGCAGGGTCGGCGGGACCCGCTTCCCGCCGCACCGTTGCGCGCGCCCGGAGGGGCGCCTGTCATCTCATGGTCGGAGTTGCCCCAATGCCGTTCACCCTCGTCGATCTCCCCTTTGCCAAGGATGCGCTCGGGACGTTCATGTCCGCGGAGACGCTCGATTTTCACCATGGCAAGCACCACAAGGCCTATGTCGACAAGGTCAATGCCGTGCTCGACGAGAAGGGCCTGGCCGGCGCCTCGCTGAGCGAGGTGATCCGCGCCGGCAAGGACAAGGGCGACCCCAAATTGTTCAACAATGCCGCCCAGATCTGGAACCACAATTTCTTCTGGCGCTGCCTCGCCGCGCCGGACGACCGGCGGCCGACCGGCAAGCTCGCCGCTTTGGTCGAGGAGGGGTTCGGCTCGGCCGAAGCGCTGCTGGCGAAGCTGAAGGAGGAGGCGGTCAACCACTTCTCCAACGGCTGGGCCTGGCTCGTCCTCGACCGCGGCCAGCTCAGGATCACCTCGCTGCACGACGCCGACACGCCGGTCGTCCATGACGGCATGCAGCCCTTGCTCACGCTCGATGTGTGGGAGCACGCTTACTATATCGACTATCGCAACGACCGCGCGAAGTTCGCCGAGAGCGTGCTCGGCAACATCATCGACTGGGAGTTCGTCGCGTCCAACCTCGACGGGCAGGGCGTGTCGCGCGCCGACCAGCAGGCGGATGCGAAGACGCCGGAGATGGCGGAGTAGACAGTTCCTCCCCGGGCTTGCTCGGGGAGGGGGACCACCCGAAGGGTGGTGGAGGGGTAGTTTCGCGTCCGAGCCTCGGCCTCGGAACTACCCCTCCACCATGCTGCGCATGGTCCCCCTCCCCATCTAGCGATGGGGAGGAACTAAATTACGTCTTCAGCCGGTAGCCGGTCCGGAACATCCAGGTGACAATCGCCATGCACAGGAACATGAAGCCCAACGTCGCGGCCAGGCTGAGCTCCACGCTGACGTCGCCGACGCCGTAAAAGGCCCAGCGGAAGCCGCTGATCAGATAGACGACCGGGTTGAACAGGGTGATGGTCCGCCACGGCTCCTGCAGCATGTCGATCGAATAGAAGGCGCCGCCGAGAAAGGTGAGCGGGGTGACGACCAGCATCGGGATGAACTGGATCTGCTCGAAATTCTTGCCCCAGATGCCGATGATGAAGCCGAACAGGCAGAAGGTCACCGAGATCAGCACCAGGAAGGCGATCATCCAGAAGGGGTGGAGGATCTGGATCGGCACGAACATGGCGGCGGTGGCCAGGATGACGAGGCCGAGCGCGATCGACTTGGTCGCCGCCGCGCCGACATAGCCGATCACCGTCTCGAGGGGCGAGATCGGCGCCGACAGAAGCTCGTAGATCGTGCCGACGAACTTCGGGAAGAAGATGCCGAACGAGGCGTTGAAGATGCTCTGGGTGAAGAGCGAGAGCATGATCAGGCCGGGAACGATGATGGCGCCGTAGGGCACGCCGCCGATCTCGGTCATCCGCGATCCGATCGCGGCGCCGAACACGACGAAA